>VGXI01000055.1 GCA_016873475.1 bacterium
CCGCAGAGGTTGCGGTGCGTCCAGCCGCCGAGCAGGCGCAGGCCGTCGACGGAACCGTAGCCGACGCCGGACTCGAGCGCGGCCAGCTTGCGCTCGCGAAAGCGCCAGACGAGGCGCAGCTCCTCGACGGGCGCCGGCAGGCGCGGACCGGCGCTGGGGTCGAGGGCCTCGAGCCGGTAGTCCACCGAGCGGAAGTAGCCGCTGTCGAGCAGGTTCTGCTTGCTGCGCAGGATCTGCTCGAGGCGCAGCGGCTGGCCCGGCGCCACGTTCAGCTCGCGGCGGATCAGCTCCTCGTCCAGGCTCGCGCCCTCGAAGGCGAGGGCGGCGAGCTGGGCCGGCGGGCCCAGGTCGATGCGGTACTCGAGGTCGATCGAGTCGCGGCGCGCGTAGGCCGGCGTCTCGACGAGCGTGAGCCGGTGCTCCACGCGCCCGGCGAAGTAGCCCCGCTCCTGGAGGCTGCGCAGGATGCGGAACTCGTCCATCCCTGGCGCTTCGGGGTCGTAGGGCTGCCCCGGCTGGAGGACGAGGCGGCGCCGCAGTTCGCGCTCGGCCTCGCCGAGCCCAGGCGTGAAGCGCAGGGCGCGCAGGTAGCGGCGCTTGCCCTCGACGATGCGGATGCGGATGTCCAGCCGCTGGCGCTCGGCGTCGTAGCGCAGATCCGACTCGCCGAAGGAGCTGACGCTGACCTCGGGAAAGCCGGCGCGCCGGTAGAAGACGGCCAGGGTCGTCAGATCGCTATGCAGCCAGTCCCGGACGAAACGGGGCTGGCCGCTGAACTGGAGCAGGCGGCGCTCCCGCGTGCGCAGGAGCGCTTCGAGCTGGCCGTCGGCGAAGGTCTCGTTGCCTTCGATCTCGATCTCGCCGATGAGGGGGCGCTGGTCCGCCTCGGCGGCGGCGAGTGGCGCCGAGGCCAGGAGGGCGAGCAGGCCGGCGAGGGCGAGCCGGCGCCCGGCCCGGGCGCGCAGCCCCGCCTTTGACAGGTGCCGCCGCTCGCCGTAGACTGCCGCAGCGCGCCCTGAGCGCCTCACCCGGACCTGGACCATGATGCGATTCTTATCCCTGCCGGCGCGGCCTGTCCCCATGTTTCTTGCCCTGGCCGCCGGGCTCGGGCTGGCCCTCGCGCTGGCCGGCGGCTGCGCCGAGCAGCGCGCCGCGGCGCCCGCGCTGAGCGCCGAGGAGGAGTTCTTCGTCCAGCAGTACCTGCGGGTGGTCGAGGCGCGGCGCCTGGCCGCTCTCGGGGACTCCCTCGCCGGCGAGCGCTTCGCGCGCCTGGCCGCCAGCCTGCCCGATGACTCCCTGCGCGCCCTTGCCGGGGCGTTCAGCGCCGAGCAGCCGGAGCGCTGGCCGCTGATCTTCGAGGAGATCGTCCGCCGCAAACAGGCCCTGGAAGGCGAGCCCCCCCGCTAGCGCGCTCAGGGCAGGACGCGACCCAGGTCCAGCACGAGGATGAACAGCATCAGGCCCAGCAACAGGGCCATGCCGACCATCGTCAGGCGCAGCCGCCACTGCTCGCGCACGGGCAGCCCCACCGCTTCCAACAGCAGGAAGACCACGTGGCCGCCGTCCAGCACGGGCACGGGCAGCAGGTTGAGCAGGAAGAGCTGGGTGCTGAAGAAGGCGATGAAGCCGAGCAGGCGATCCCAGCCCCAGCGCGCCATCTCGCCGGCCACCTTCGCGATCAGGATCGGGCCGCCGACCGCGTCCTTGCTGCCCCGGAAGGTGATCTGCTTGCCCACCCACTCGAGCGTCTTGCGCGCCGTGAAGAGCACCTGCAGGCTGCCGTACTTGGCCGCCGCGAGGAGGCCGATCGGCTCCGTGCCCTCGCTGTAGGGCTCGAAGTAGATGCGCCCGGCCTCGATCACCCTGTCCTCATCCGCGGGATCGGGCACCTGGGCCAGCTCCGGCGTGATGCTGCCCGTCCGCCGCTGGCCTGCCCGCTCCCAGACGATGTCCAGCGCGCGACCGGGACTGGCGTTGACGATGGCGGCGATCTCGTCGAAGTAGGCCATGGGCCGCCCGTCCAGCTCGAGGATGCGGTCGCCCGTGGCCAGGCCGAGGCGGTCGGCGGGGCCATTCCTCAGCACCCGGCCGACGCGGTTGTCGCTGAGCACGCTCAGCCCCGTCGGGTCGAAGCGGCCCGCGCTGGCCGTGAGCGCGAGCACGAGCTCGCGGCGCTCCCCGCTGCGCTCGATCGTGAGGCGATAGTCGGCGGCGCCCCCCTCGCTGAGCCGCTCGGCGAACTCGTTCCAGTTGGCCACGGCCTCCCCGTTCAGCTCGACGACGCGATCGCCGCGCTGGACGCCCGCTCGCGCCGCCGGCGTGTCCGCGGGCGGCGCGCTGAGGATGACGTCGGGGATGATCGGAAAGCCCTGCACGGCGTAGATCCCGGTGCTGAGCGCCACCGCCAGCAGGAGGTTCGCCAGCGGGCCGGCGACGATCGCCCAGAGACGCACCGGGATCGGCCTGTTGCGGTAGAGCCTGTCCGGCGGCAGGAGCGCCTCCTCGGGCGGCGTCTCGCCCTCCCCCACCGACTCGAGCATGCCGGCCATCTTCACGTAGCCGCCGAAGGGCAGCAGGCTGAGCGCCCACTCGGTGCCGAAGCCGCGCCAGCGCAGGAGCACGGGTCCGAGGCCGATCGAGAAGCGGTGCACGTGGATGCCCGCCGAGCGCGCCGCCAGGAAGTGGCCCAGCTCGTGGACGAGCACGACGAGACCGAGCGTGAAGATCATCGCGAGGACGGTGGTGATCATGCGGTCCTTTCCAGGGCGCGCACCTGCTCGGCGGCCAGCGCCCGGGCGCGCCGGTCGGCCTCGGTGAGTGCCGGCAGATCGGCGGCCGGAGCCCAGCCGCCGGCGGCGAGCACGGACTCGACGACGGCGAGGATACCGGGAAAGCCCAGCCCGCCGGCCAGGAAGGCGTCCACGGCGACCTCGTCGGCGGCGTTGAGTGCGAGCGGCGCCGTACCGCCGGCGACCAGGGCCGCCCGGGCGAGCCCGACGGCGGGGAAGCGCGCCTCGTCCAGAGGCTCCAGGGCCAGCGTCAGGGGCGCCTCGAGGGCGAGCCGGCCGTAGTCGGCGCGCGGCCGCTCGGGGTGACTGAGCGCGGCCAGGATGGGCTGGCGCATGTCCGGCGCCGCGAGCTGACAGAGCAGAGAGGCGTCGGCGAGCTCGACGAGCGCGTGCGCCAGCGAGTCCGGATGCACGAGCACGCCAATCTGCGCCGGCGACAGCGCGAAGAGCCGCGCCGCTTCGATCACCTCGAGGCCCTTGTTCATGAGCGTCGCCGAGTCGACGCTGATCTTGGGCCCCATCCGCCAGGTCGGATGGCGCAGGGCCTGCTCCGGCGTCACGCCGGCCAGGGCACTCGCAGGCCAGGTGCGGAAGGGCCCGCCCGAGGCCGTGATCCAGACCCGCCGGACATCGGCGACGGGACGGCCCTCGAGGAGCTGGAAGAGCGCGCTGTGCTCGCTGTCCACCGGCAGCAGGCGGCCGCGGCTCGCCTGTCGCGCCGCGGCGATCAGCTGGTCGCCGCAGACCAGGGACTCCTTGTTGGCCAGCGCGAGGTCGCAGCCGGCCGCCAGGACGGCGAGCGAGACCGCCAGACCGGCGAAGCCGAGCACGCCGTTGAGCGCGATCTCCGCCGGCGTCTCGCAGAGGGCCGCGGGCGGACTGCCCGCCGGCAACAGGCGGCCGGCGAACTCCGGATGGACGGCCGCCCAGCGGCGGCGCGCCTCCGGCTCGCTGATCCAGATGCGTGCGGGGTCAAACTCGCGGATCCAGCCGGCCAGGAACTCCGTGCGCCGGTGCACGCTCAGACCGACCAGGCGGAAGTCCTGCGGCCGGTCGCGCAGGACGTCCAGCGCGCTGCCGCCGATGCTCCCGGAGGCGCCGAAGAGAAGGACCCGCTTCATGCTCAGAGAATAGCCCAGCGCAGCAGGTAGTAAAAGACGGGGATCGAGAAGAGCATGCTGTCGACGCGATCGAGGAACCCGCCGTGGCCGGGCAGGATGCGGCCGCTGTCCTTGATGGCGGCATCGCGTTTGAGGAGGGACTCGAAGAGGTCGCCGAGCTGGCCGGCGAGCGAGAGCAGCAGCCCGACGAGCGGCGCCACCCAGCCGGCGAGGAAGGGCGTCCAGAACGGCGCCAGCAGCCAGGCGCTGAGCGCCGCGCCGGCCGCGCCGCCGATGACGCCCTCGATCGACTTGCGCGGGCTCACCGGCGAGCGCAGCGAGTGGCGTCCCCAGGCGCTGCCCACGAAGTAGGCGAAGGTGTCGCCCAGCCAGGTGACGCCGGCCGCGAAGAGGAACCAGCGGCCGCCCGCGGCGGCGGGCAGACCCACACCCGCCGGCAGCTCGCGCAGGAGGATCCAGTGGCCGGGCAGCCAGGCCAGATAGAGGAGCAGCAGGATCTTCTCACCGGCGCGCTCGGTGCCGCCTTCGCAGCGCCCGCGCAGGGCGTCGGCGCCGAGCAGGCTCAGGGCGAGCAGGGTGAACAGGGCCGTCCCCGCTTCGGCGCCGCCCCAGCGGCAGGCGGCGAGGATCGCGAGCACCAGCGCGGCGATCGTGGGGAAGACGGCGCGCCGGCCGCGGGCGCGGCGCATCGCGCCGTACTCCCAGCTCGCGCGCAGGCTCCAGAGCGCCGTGAGCGCGAAGAAGATCCAGCCGCCGGCGAGACTGCCCCAGATCACGAGGGGCAGGAGCAGTGCTGCCGCCAGCAGGCGCCGGCCGAGCGCGGGCAGCTGCAGCGGCGCCTCAGAGAACCTTGCCAAAACGGCGCTCCCGGCCGAGGAAGTCGAGGATCGCTCCGTAGAGATCCTCCGCGGTGAAGTCGGGCCAGAGCGTCGGCGTGATGTGGATCTCCGCGTAGGCCAGCTGCCAGAGGCAGAAGTTGCTGATCCGCTGCTCACCGCTCGTGCGGATCAGCAGGTCGACCGGCGGCAGGTCGGGCAGGTAGAGGTAGCTGGCGAAGCGCTCCTCGTCGAGATCCTCGGGGCGTGCCGCACCGCGCGCGACGGCGGCGGCGAAGGCGCGCGCGGCGTCGACGATCTCCGCGCGGCCGCCGTAGCTGAGGGCGAGGTTCAGACGCATGCCCTGGTTGTCGGCCAGCCGGGCTTCCGCGGCCCGCAGGTGAGCGAGGGTGCCGGGCGGCAGGAGCTCCAGGCGACCGAGGCTGCGCAAGCGGATGTCGTTCCTGTCCAGCTCCGCGCACTCGGACTCGAGCACGTCCTCGAGGAACTGCATGAGCGCCTTCACCTCGGCATCCGGCCGGCGCCAGTTCTCCATCGAGAAGGTGAAGAGGGTGAGGTGCTGGATGCCGATCCCGGCGGCCGCCTCGACGATCCGGCGCACGGCCTTGCGTCCCTCGCGGTGGCCCATGATGCGCGGCAGCATGCGTCGGCGCGCCCAGCGGCCGTTGCCGTCCATGATGACGGCGACGTGGGCCGGCGGGCCGCCCCGCTCGCGGATCTGGCGCTCGAGGGTGTCGGCCGCGGCCATGCGAACCTCAGACTTCCATGATCTCGGCGATCTTCTTGGCGAGCGCCGCGTCGATCTCGGCGACGAAGCGGTCGGTGAGCTTCTGGATGCCATCCGTGGCCCGCTTGAGCTCGTCCTCGGTCAGCGCCTGCTCCTTCTCCTGCTGCTTGGCCTGCTCGATGCCCGTGCGGCGCACGTTGCGCACGGCGACGCGCCCCTCCTCGGCGAGCTGCTTGACGCGCTTGACGAGATCCTTGCGCCGCTCCTCGGTGAGCGGCGGAATGTTGATGCGCAGCACGTTGCCGTCGTTCTGCGGCGTGAGGCCGATGTTGGCGGCGAGGATCGCCTTCTCGATCAGCCCGAGCATCTTCTTCTCCCAGGGGGAGACCGTGATCAGGCGCGCCTCGGGCACGGCCAGCGTGGCCACCTGGTTCAGCGGTGACGGCGTGCCGTAGTAGTCGACGCGGATGGAGTCGAGCAGAGCCGTGCTCGCGCGCCCGGCGCGGACCTGGGTGAATTCGTGCTCGGTGCTGCGGGCGGTCTTGCTCATGCGCTCTTCGATCTCGGCGAGCAGTGGGCTGGCCATCGTCTAGCTTGCCTCCTGGCTGACCAGGCTGCCCAGCGCTTCGCCGCGCAGGACCCGCGCCAGCGCGCCTGGTTGCGAAAAGTCGAAAACCCGGATCGGGATGCCGTTGTCGCGACAGAGCGCGAAGGCCGTGGCGTCCATCACCGCCAGACGGCGCTCGAGCACCTCGTCGAAGCTCAGGCGCGGCAGGCGGACGGCGCCGGGATCGCGGCGCGGATCGCTCGAGTAGACGCCGTCGACGGTGGTCGCCTTGAGCAGGCAGTCCGCGCCGACCTCGATCGCCCGCAGGGCGGCCGCTGTGTCCGTCGAGAAGAAGGGATGGCCGAGGCCGCCGGCGCTGAGGACGATCTCGCCGCCGTCGAGGGCCGCGCGGGCGAGTTCGCTCGTGTAGGGTTCGGCGAGGGGCGCGATCGGCGTCGCCGTCAGGACGCGAGCGGCGGCGCCGGCGGCCCGCAGGAGGGCGCCCAGAGCGATGGCGTTCATCGCCGTGGCCAGCATGCCGATGCGGTCGGCCTGGACGGCGTCCAGGCCGGCGGCTCTGGCGTCGCGCCCGCGCAGCAGGTTGCCGCCGCCCACAACGACGAGCAGACCGCAGCCGAGTCCGCCCAGCCCCGCCAGTTCGGCGGCAAGGTCCCGCGCCCGCGCGAAATCGAGGCCCTGGCCGTCGGGAGCGCCGAGGCTCTCCCCGCTCAGCTTGAGGACGACGCGCTGATAGGCGGCCGTCGCCATCGCTCGCTCAGGACAGGTCTTCGCCCAGCTGGAAGCGGGCGAAGCGACGGATGATCATGTTCTCGCCCAGGCTGCCGATGGTGGAATCCAGCAGATCCTTGACGGTCATGCCGGGGTCCTTGACGTAGGCTTGCTCCAGCAGGCAGGCCTCGCTGTAGTACTTCTCCATGCGCCCCGTGGCGATCTTGTCGACGATCGCGGCCGGCTTGCCGGAGGCGAGGGCCTGCTGGCGGGCGATCTCCAGCTCGTGGGCGACCAGGGCCGGGTCGAGCGCCGCCCGCTCCACCGCCAGCGGCGCCGACGCGGCCACCTGCATGGCGACGTTCTTGCAGAAGTCCTGGAACTTCTCCGTGCGGGCGACGAAGTCGGTTTCGCAGGCGATCTCGACGAGCACGCCCACCTTGCCGCCCGGATGGATGTAGCTGAAGACGAGGCCCTCCTTGGTCGCGCGCCCCGACTTCTTCTTGGCGTCGGCCAGGCCCTTCGTGCGCAGGTGGTCGACGGCCTTCTCGTAGTCCCCGCCGCTCTCGGCCAGTGCCTTCTTGCAGTCCATCATCCCCGCTCCGGTCTTCTCCCGGAGCTCTTTCACCAGCTGGGCGTTGATCTCCGCCATGATCGGCTCCTCCTCGCTGCGCCGTCGGCTGCCTCGCGTGTTGGGTGGGGCGGTTAGCTGTCCAGGTCGAGCGTCGAGTCGTCGTGGAGCTCGCCCACCTTCAGTCGCGCGGCCACGCGCGGCGCCAGTTCCTGGCGGCTCGCCGGGGCCGCCGCCCGCCGCGGCGTGCGCTCCTCGGCCTCCTTCTCGGCGCTGGCCTTCTCGACCACCGCCTTCTCCTCGCGCTCGCGCGCCTTGAAGAAGGCCGCGCCTTCGATGACCGCGTCGGCGATCATGTGGCTGAAGAGGCGGATCGACCGGATCGCGTCGTCGTTGCCCGGGATCGGGAAGTTCACCGGATCGGGGTCGCAGTTCGTGTCCACCATCGCGACCACCGGGACGCCGAGCTTGTTCGCCTCCTTGATGGCGATCTCGCTCTGAGCGGTGTCGACGACGAAGATGAGGCCCGGGGTCTTCTCCATGCCCCGGATGCCGCCCAGCATGCGCTCGAGGCGGTCCCGCGTCTTCTCGAGCTGCATGCGCTCCTTCTTGTTGAACTGCTCGATGCGCCCGTCCGTGTTCATCTTCTCGATGTCGGTGAGCTTGTCCAGGCTCTTGCGCACGGTCTGGAAATTCGTGAGCAGGCCGCCGAGCCAGCGCTCGACGACGTAGAACTGCCCGCAGCGCAAGGCCTCCTCGCGAATCGTGTCCTGGGCCTGCTTCTTGGGCCCGACGAAGAGGATGGGCGCGCCCGTGCCGGCGACCTGGCGCACCTTCTCGTAGGCCATCGCCGCGAGGCGCTGCGTCTGCTGCAGATCGAGGATGTAGATCCCGTTTTTCTCGGCGAAGATGAAGGGCTTCATCTTCGGGTTCCAGCGGCGGGTCTGGTGGCCGAAGTGAACGCCGGCCTCCAGCATGTCCTTGATGGTGATCGAGTAGCTCACGACTCCTCCTGCAGGTTTTGCCGCCACCGGCTTCGCCCCGGGCATCGCTCCCCGCGGGGAGACCTGCGCGCCCGGTCCACCGGTGTGTGGTGTGGTCGACTAACGCTTGGAGAACTGGAAGCGCTTGCGGGCGCCGGGCTGACCGTACTTCTTCCGCTCCTTCATGCGCGGATCGCGGGTCAGGCAACCGGTCGAACGCAGCGTCTTCTTCAGCTCGTCATCCTTGCCCAACAGCGCCCGGGCGATGCCCAGGCGCACGGCGCCGGCCTGGCCGGCGATGCCGCCGCCGGTCACCGTGGCGTGCACGTCCACGGAG
This sequence comes from bacterium, assembly GCA_016873475.1. Taxonomy (NCBI): domain Bacteria; species bacterium. The sequence goes on from VGXI01000055.1 coordinate 8,641, forward strand.
TCCATCATGTCCACGTACTCCAGCGGCTGGCGCACCTCGATGATGAGGTTGCGGCGGCCGAAGTAGGCGTCCAGCGGACGACCGTTGACGGTCTGCTTGCCTTGGCCGGGCACGACGACGCGCACGCGCGCCACCGACTCCTTGCGGCGGCCCGTCGCGTTGAAGAAATCTGCCATCTCAGCGGGACTCCTTGCTCAGGCGATGGTCTGTCTAGCGCTCGACGGCGAGCGGCTCGGGTTTCTGGGCGGCATGCGGGTGACCGGGGCCGGCGTAGACGCGCAGTTTCCGGCAGAGCTTGCGGCCCAGGCGCCCCTTGGGCAGCATGCCGCGCACCGCGTGGGCGATGACCTCGCCCGGCTTGTTCGCCAGCATGGTGTCCAGACGCGTGACGCGCAGGCCGCTCTGATAGCCGGTGTAGCGGGTGTAGGTCTTGGCCGTCAGCTTGCCGCCCGTGATGCGCACCTTGTCGGCGTTGACCACGATCACGTGGTCGCCCATGTCCACGTGGGGCGTGAAGTCGGGGCGGTGCTTGCCGCGGATGACGCTGGCGACCCGCGTGGCGAGACGCCCGAGGGAGAGCCCCTCGGCGTCCACGAGGTACCAGCGCTCCCCGACCTGCCCCGCCTTCGCGACGTGGGTCTTCATGCTTCCTCCGTCTGAGGATTGCCGCGCGTGGTTGCAGACCCGGCCACGGGCCGGGAGCGCAATCCGGCGCTTCGGTGGAACGAAACGAACGCCTAACCTAACAAAGGGTTACGCCGCTGTCAAGAGCGCGGCGGCTTCGGGCTTGGGCTTTGGAGGGCGGCGCCGAGAAGCGTGAATTCCTCGATCCCGGATTCAGCGGCAAGATGGCGGATGCTCCCGGCGAGATCCTCGGCGCTGCGGTTCTCCAGGATCCAGTCGCAGCGCCGCCCCCACCCGGCCAGCGCCGCCCAGGCCTCCCGCCGAGGCAGGCTGCCCGCCCCGAGGGCGAGGTGGTCGTCGGCGCGGCCGCCGTTGTCGTGCAGGTGCAGGCTCGCCAGACGCGGTCCGAGCGCCGCCAGCCAGTCGGCCAGGCTGGCCTGGCTGTAGGCGTGCCAGTGGCCGAGGTCGAGGAGCCAGCCGAAGCGCTCCGGCGGCAGCGCCGCCAGGAGGGCCGCCAGGGCGCCCGGATCGCGGTCGAAGATGTTCTCCAGGTCGATGCGCACGCCGCGGGCCGCGGCGCGCTCCCCCAGCGCCGACCAGAAGTCGACGCTGCGGGCCAGCCAGCCGGCGCGCTCTTCGGCGGTGCCGCAGCCGTCGGGATCCCAGGCCGGGTGGGCCGTCATCGCGGTGACGCCGAAGGCGGGCGCCAGATCCAGGGCCGCCTCCAGCCGCCGGCGGGCGAGGGACACCGCCTCCGGGTCCTGCCCGCCCGGGCAGAGATCGCGAAAAGGCGCGTGAAAGCGGCAGGGACGGCCCTCCGCGCGCAGCAGGGCGGCGATCGCCGCGCGCTCCGCGGCGAAGCCGGGCGCCAGGGCCTCGTGATCGATGAGCAGCTCGAGCCCCACCGGCAGGCCGGCCAGGGCCGCCGCGTGGCGGCGGTAGCGAGTCAGGGGCAGGCTGGCGAAGAGCTGTGGCACGGCGGGCCTCCTCGGTCCGCCGAGAATCGCAGGTCCGCCCCGCCGTCGCAAGGCCGGGTCCGCGCCCGCGGCGCGCGACGGGCGCGCGTCGCGGCGAGCGCGCGAGACGAGAAGGGGGAGCCCTGCGGCTCCCCCTGTCTCCCAAGGCAGCGAGCTTCCCTCCGGCTCGCGCGCGCTGCCTCGCGCGCGAGAGGAGGGATGCGAGCTATTTGAGCATGAGCATCTTCCGCGTCTGGCTCTCGCCGTCCGCAGTCAGGCGATAGTAGTAGAGGCCGCTGGAGGCCTGCCCGCCGGCAGCGGTCTCGCCGGCCCAGCTCAGCTCGTGCCGGCCTGCCTCCAGGTTCGCCGCGAGCAGGGTCTGGACGAGGCGGCCCGCCGTGTCGAAGATCTCCAGGCGCGCCTCGCCGGCGGCGGCGAGGACGAAGCCGATCTTCGTCGTCGGGTTGAAGGGATTCGGGTGGTTCTGCGCGAGGGCGATCCGCGCGCCCGCAGGCAGCTCGCCAGTGCCGTTCGGGTTCTGGTAGAGGATCTCGATGTCGGCGTCGCGACGCGGCATCAGCACGAAGTTGCCGAACTCGTAGCGCAGCGTGCCGGTGATGTTGAGGATGTCGCCCAGGCCCTCGAGGTAGTCGTAGTCGCCCATGTCGCCGACCTTCAGCCAGTTGATATCGTCCTGGGTGACGCTCCAGGCGTAGAAGTTCCACGAGCCCGCGCGCTCGACGACCGTCACGTTCGTCACGCGCACGAGCGCACCCTCGTAGGGCTCCCAGACCGCGGGATCCGCCATGTCGCCGATCGTGATGACCTCCGGCGGCGCTACGGTGTTGCCGCTCGAGACCTTCTCGAAGTAGTAGAAGGGCTGCGTGAAGGAGGTCATGTTGTAGTACTCGGTCTGGGCGTCGGCGATGATGACGATATCGCCCTCGGCCACCTGGGGCAGGAAGGCGGGTGCGTAGACCTCGAGGCCGTTGTAGGGCGAACGGCTGCCGCCCTCGCGATTGACCTCCTGCAGATAGAAGTGGTTGCCCCAGACGTCGTACTCGCTGTGAATGACGCCCTTGATCGTCAGGATCTCACCGGCCACCGCCGAGGAATCGCCGCCGGCGTCCGGGTACTGCGAGAAAGCGACGGTGTTCACGCCGCCCCAGAACTGCAGCGCCTCGGGCGCCATCGCGACGCCGTCCGTGTTCTGCACGTCGATGACGGTGAGCGTGAGCAGGATCGCGGGCGTCATCGGCGCCGCGAGCGTCAGGTGCACGAGCTCGGGATCGCCGGGATCGAGAGTCGCCGTGCTGACGGTGCCGAGGTCGAGGAAGTAGTTGGCAGGATTCTCGGCCGTGCTCTCGAGGACGGGCCGGTCGAAGCGCACGTCGAGGCTGCTCGCGCCGGTCACGGCAGCGTACTCGAGGGTCGGGGCGGGCGCAGCGCCGACGTAGACGATGTCGTACTGACCGCGGGGCGTCACCTTGAATTCACTGAAGGTGTAGTTCAGCACGCCCGTGACGGAGCTCATCTGCGTTCCCGCCGGGGGCCCGGAGACGCCGAGGCCGTCGTCGAAGCGCGTCTCGTCGTTGTCGATGAACCCGAACTCCATGCCGAACCATTCGCCGAAGCCCGGATCGACGGCCGTGCGCTGGACGTTGAGGTGCCGCACCAGCACGCACTCCCACTTCTCCGCCTCGGGGCGGTTCGCCGTCTTCGTCTGCCAGGCGCGCAGGACGATCGGCGTCGGCACCTGGCCGGTGCCGACCTTCGTGTAGCTGCCCTGGCCGCCGTGAGGCACGGAGAGGTTCAGCTCGGCGAGCCCGGTGCCGGGGGCGCCGCTGGGGAAGTAGTCGTCGTACATGCCCGTGACGTCGACGACGTCGCCGATGATCACGGTCGGCACGTTCACGGTGCCGACGAAGACATAGATGCCGCTGTTCGCCCCGCCGGCCGGCTCCTGGATGAAGAAGCCCATCCCGGAAGGGATGTCGTCGACGGCGGTGACGATCTTGCCCTGGACGGTGACCACCGTGTTGTCGGCGATCAGGTCCTGCTGGAGGTCGTAGATCGACACGACGGGCTGTGCCCAGGCGGCCGCGGCCAAGCTCAGCATGGCGACGGCCATCAGCATGCGGATGATCCTGCTCTTCATTTGCGCCCCCCTAGGCTAGCGATGTTTCTGCGCTGCTGAACGCTGCATGGGCCTCGCGGCCCCGGCGCCCTACTCAGGCAGGACGCCGAACTCCTGCAAGAAGCCTGTGACCTGAGCGAGCACGTTGTCGTTGCCCGAACTCAGACAGATCGGGTAGGTCAGCAGCACGAGCTGACCCCCGGACTCGAAATGGCGCCGGACGCCGACCGCCCCCGCGAAGAGGCTCGGGGGGTAGGTCTGATCCCCCGTCACCCGGTACAGCTCCTCGATGATGCCTGTCGAGAGCGCCTCCGGGTTGAGCGCCATGCGGTCGATCCCCTTGAGTTGCACGCCCTGCGGCAGCCCGAGGGCTTCCGTGCCGGCGGCCGGGAAGCCCTGGAACTGCTTGGGGCCGAAGACCCAGAAGTTCGAGGTCATCACCCCGCCGGTGTTCGTGGCGTGCGCCTGCAAACTGTCCGCCCGCAGCACCGACCGCTCGAAGTCCACGCTGAAGCTGCCACCCGAGTAGGCGCCACGGCTGGCGCCCACCAAGTTGTAGCCCTCCAGCAGCACCTTGCCCCCCGCCTCGAGATACACTCGGAGCCCGGCTTCGGCCGCCGTCAGCGTCGGGCTGGGCTGGTTCGTGAAGGCGAGCGGGGCGCCGTCGGTGCCATTATACCACACGACGGCCTCGAAGAGGGAGAAGATGGCGGGCAGGTTCTCGGGGGCTCCGATCGGGCCGCTGGTCCCGATGTCGTGGAGCAGCACCTCGTTGGGATTGCCGAAGAGCTCCGTGAACCGAACGCGCCAGAAGGGGTCGATGATCGCCGTGTTCGGGCCGCTGGCGAGGGTGGCTCCGTCCAGCAGCAGCACGCGCGCTTGCCGGATGTCCCGCACGAAGGTCGTCGCACTGAGCACGTTGCTCTCGGCGCCCCCCAGATCCCGGGCCTGGAGATGGAACTGGCGCTCGATCCCCACGCCCTGGCCGAAGTCCGCGGGGACGAGATTGACCAGGGTGTCCGTCGGGGCGAGCAGGATCGCCGCGTCCGGGTCCTCGAACCAGAAGCGCACGGACTCGATGTAGGCGAGGGCCTCCTCGGGATCGGCCGCCGCGTTGTCCGGATCCCCGACCTTGAAGCGGATCGACAGGACGGGCAGGATGCTGGCCGGCAGGGCGAGCACGCTCGTCGTGTCGCCGGCGCTGGTCACCGCCCAGAGGCGGGGTGCGCGGTTGAAGACCGGCAGCAGCACCTCGGCCGGCAGCGGGTCGGCCAGGCCCTTCTCGTCGACGGCGCGCACGCGGAAGCGGTGGACCAGCGTGTCGGCGCCCGCAGTCGGCACCGGCAGGAAGAAGGTGTCCCGCGTCGCCGTGATGAAGGGCGCGCTGGTGCCCAGCCAGCTCGTGTCGGCGTCGCCGATCGCCGGATCGTAGCGCCACTGGTACTCGTAGCGGACGACCTCGCCGTCCACGTCCTCGCCGTGCCAGCTCAGGATCTGCCGGTAGTGCGTCGGCGCGAGGTCGCCGCCCTCGACTGCGAGGCGCGTCTCGGGCGGCTGGTTGGGGCGGATGGCGCCCTCGTCGCTGCAGGCCCCGAGCGCGAGCAGCCCGGCGAGGAGCAGCGGCCGGCCGAGGCGGCCGCGCCGAGGGGGATGGAGGCGGTGGCTGCTCATTTCAGGATCAGGAACTTGCCCTGCTGCGTTTCGCCGCTCACGCGGTCGGTGACGGAAAAGAGGTAGAGCCCCGTGGCGACCGGCTGCCCGCTCTCGCTGCGCAGGTCCCAGGCCGCCATCGTGCCCGAGAGCGTCGGCGCCTCGTCGCCCACGAGCAGGCCGGCCGCGTTCCCCCCCCGGTAGCGGTCGCGGTCGAAGTCGATCTCGGCGACGCGGTCGCCGGCCAGCGTGAAGACCTTGATCAGGGCGCGCGCCGGCAGGCCCGCGAACCAGACGTAGCGGCCGGTGGCGCGATTGGCGTCCCAGACGGCGCTGCCGCGGTAGGGGTTGGGGAAGACCGTGACCCCGCGCCCCGCCGCCTGGGCCGGGCTGCGGCCCGGCACGATGTGCAGCACGTTCTGCCCGACGCCGCTCTCGAGGCTGGGCGTCTCCGGGTTGCCCATGTCGTAGCTGGTGACGGCGACCCAGTAGTGGTGGCCGTCCTTCACCTGCATCAACGTGACGCCGTACTTGACGACGACGGTGTCCGCGCCGCTGACGATGGTCTCCCACTCCGACTCGGGCAGGAGGACGCTCGCCAGCCCCGTGTTGTAGCCCACCGAGTCGGGCTCCGTGACGAGAAAGGGCTCGCGGGCGCCGAAGTGGAAGTCGTACTGGCCCGGCCAGAGGGCGTCGAGGGCGGCCTGCCCGTTCTCCTCGTCGAGCGGGTCCGGAGCGACCTGCGCCGCCAGCCAGGACTCGGTGAAGTAGCTCTCGAAGAGCGGGTTCTTGGCCGGGATGTCGGCCAGATCGACCTGCGCGAACAGGTCGAAGTCCGCGCTCTCCGGCCCGCGGCCGACGTAGACGCGGTAGCCCTCGAAGTCGTAGTCGCGCGTGACGGCGTCGACGCTGCGCTCCGGTCCGTCGGCCCAGCGGACCTGGATGCGGCCGGAGTCGGTCGTCACGCGCAGGCGCGGCGAGAAGGGCGGCGTCGGCACCGTGAAGTTGAAGCTGTAGACCTTCTGCGCGTAGAGCGCGTTCTCGACGAGGTCCGGAAAGTTGTCGCCGCCGAGGAAGGCGAAGGCGAGGATCAGGCTGTCCGGCTCCTGGCCGCCGCCGCCCGGGTAGAGGTTCCAGGGTCCCACATTGAGCAGCTCGACGGGGCTGTCCCCCGAGGTGTCGGGACTGGGGGTGATCTCCGTCCAGTCGTCGACGCCGTCCTCGCTGAGCACGGCGTACTTCTCGTCGTCGTTGTCGCGGGCGTAGCTGCCCGGTTCCCAGTCCCACCAGCGCCAGGCGACGCGGCCGACCGCCTCGGTCCAGGCGCCGCCGCCCGGCTTGTACTTGGCGCCGAGGAACTTGACGCCGGCGTGCTGGGGCGCGCGGCCTTCGTCGAAGGTCCAGTGGTGCTCCGCCATCAAGTTGTACGGATCCTCGCTCAGGTCCGCGTACTCGGGCATGGCGTCCACCCAGTAGACCTTGTGGTGGTAGAACCAGTTCGCGCTCGCCGGCGGCCAGGTGCCGAGCGGGTACTTCCCCTTCCAGCCGCTGGTCAGCTCGGTGTAGACGCCGAAGTAGGAGTTCAGCAGGGTGCGCGTGGGCACGATCGTCCACTTGATGAGGACCATCGCGTCGGCGGGCTCGTAGCTCCAGGCGTAGCTCTCCTGCGTGACGACGAGGCCGCTCGCGCTGTGCCAGTCGTCCGCGTTGCCGACTTCGGGCGTGTGCTGGTGGTCGAGCGTATCGAGGAAGGCCGTGACGAGATCCTGCTCGCTGATCGCGCGCTGGGGATCGTAGTAGGGGCTCGTCGGCAGCGTGCTGCGCTCGCGGATCCAGCCGAGAGCCTGCTCCTCCGGCGGGATGGACACCGGCACCCACTCCGTCGGCCGGGTGTAGGTGCCCCAGTAGCCGTCCTGCACGCCCGTCGTGACCAGGGTGTCGAAGTCGGTGTTGATCCCCCCCACCCAGAGGCCGCCGCGGATCAGGTGATCGACCTCGGAGCCCTTCGGGTACTCCATGGAGGATGCGCGCTCGGCGAAGTTGTTGCCGAGGAAGCCGTGGTTGGAGACGGCGAGCGCGAGGTTGCCCACGTTCTGCGTCTTGAAGACGTAGTCGAGGAGCAGGCTCTCGTCCGCGCGGGCCCAGAAGGGACCCGGCGGCGGCGGCACGATCGGCCCCGGCGCCTCGTGGGCGGCCGGGGCGCCGGCCGTCAGCGCGGCGAGGAGCAGGGCCCAGCCGGCCAGGCCCGCCCGGGCGGCGCGGCGGCGGGCGCGCGGCGGTCTACTGGCGCTTCTCATAGTCGATGATCTTCCCCAACTCCGGGTCGGCGACGTAGACGCGCCCTTGCACCACCGTCAGGGCGCTGGGCGTTCTCAAGATTTCCTTCAGGTGCGTGTTGACCCGCAGCTGCTCGCCGGCCGCGAGGTCGACGGGCAGCTCCCAGACCGTCGTGTCCGCGCGGTCGATGACGAAGAGGTGCTCGGCGTCGGCCACGAGCGCGCTCGGCTCGGCGAGCAGCTCGTCGAAGTAGCCGAAGAGCGGCGGATCCAGCGGGCCCGTCGCCGGATCGAGCACCTGCAGGGTGCCGAGGCCGTCGTCGAGCAGGTAGAGGCGGCCGGCGGCGAAGGCGATGTCCCGGACGAGGGCGCCGCTCGCCTGGCTCGTCCAGCTGAGCTGGCCGTCCGCGCTCACCGGGGGGCTGGCCGGCGTGCCGCCGACGCGGTAGCGGTAGATGCGATTGAGCGCCCGGTCGGCGACGAGCACGCGCCCGTCGTCGTCGGCGGCGAGCGCGACGACGTTCTGCCAAACCGCGTCCGTGAAGCTCACCTGGACCGCCAGGGTGTCGAGGAACTCGCCGCCGTCGTAGCCTTTCACCACGTCGTCGGCCGC
>VGXI01000056.1 GCA_016873475.1 bacterium
GGGGAAGAAGCGGGTCAGGCCGCAGTCGCGGCAGAGCACGAGGACGAACTTCTCCGCGCGCAGGAAGCTGCCCAGGCCGGGCAGGTAGTCGGGCGCGTGCCCGCCGCCGGCGCTCACGGGCTTGCTCTCGTAGAGGTGGCTGCCGCCGCAGTTGGGGCAGGGGGCGATCTTCATCGGGCCTCCGTCGCTGGGGCGCCTGCTCCGGGCGCCGGGGTCGGGGTCGCCGGGCTGAGGTACAGCTCGGCCTCGAGTTGAGTCAGGCCGGGCTTACCTTCCTGCCAGGCGATTTGTTCGACGAGCAGCCAGGCGCGCCAGCCACCGCCGGCGGCCTGCAGGCTGAGGTCGGCCGCGGGCACCGCCTCCGGGTGGCTGCGGCCGCGCAGCGCGGCCTGGAGCGCGGCGAGATCGAAATCGAGGACCGAGGCGCCCTCCCGACTGAGCACGAGCCGTCCCTCCGCCGGCGCGAGCGTCCAGGCGCTGCCGGCGGCGCTGAAGCCAGCCTGCTGCGGGTCGCCGACCAGGCTCAGGCGGACGTGCCAGGCGCCCTCGCCGAGGGCGAGCGCCTCGTCGCCCCGCTGGCGCTGGAAGAAGCGATAGTCGCCGCTCGTCTGGCGCCAACCCTCGTCGAACTCCAGACCCAGGTGCGCCATCACGACGCGACTGAGCGTGCCGCCGTCCACGCGGTTCGGTTGGCCGGCCGCAAGTTCGGCGGCGATCTGTGAGCGCAGCTCCGGGCTGGCGTAGCGGTCGAGCACGGCCGCGCCGTGCCGATCGAAGAGGTAGAAGAGGACGGCGCTCAGCTCGCGCCGCGTCTCCGGGGCCACGGGGCCGCTCGCGGGCACGAGCCGCTCCGCCGCGAGCAGGCCGCCGCTCGTGAGGAGCCGCTCGAGGCGACCGAGCTGGCTCGCTCGACTCAGGCTGAAGGCGCCCCAGGGGCCGGCGCTGACGGCGAGGGCGATCAATCCGAGCGAGAGCGGCAGCGGCCGCAGGCTGCGCAGGCGGCCGAGGGCGCCGAAGAGCGCCGTCACTCCCAGCCAGAGCCCGAGCACGACGAGAAAGTAGCGCGGCTCGGTGAGGCCGTACTGGCCGATCCGCTTGCCGGCCGAGAGCAGGAGCATCGCCACGGCCGGCAGCAGCAGGATGAAGTAGGCCCGCGCGTAGACGGACACCCAGCGCTGGCGCCCCGCGAGGGCGAGCGGCTGCAGGAGCGCGAGCGAGGCGAGGCCGGCTGCGCCGACGCTCGAGACCAGCCAGCCGATCCAGCCGCTCGGCCACTGCGTGGTCGCCAGGACCTTCACGAGATAGGCCGTCAGCAGCGTCAGGTAGATCCCCACCAGCGGCGCCAGGATGTACTGCGCGAAGATGCGCAGCACGGGTGGATGGTCGGCCAGGTCTTCGAGCGCCGCCGGTTCGCGCGGCACGCCGGCCAGGAAGTACCAGGTGTTGAAGATGAAGATCACGAGCTGGAAGAGGCGCGGGTAGACCTCGCCGGCGACGGGCACGCCGAAGAGCTTGTCCAGGGCGAGCAGGGCGACGCTGAGGCCGATCATCAAGACGGCCGAGAAGACGAGTCCCGCGAGCAGGCGCAGGAAGAGCGCCTTGCCGTACTGCCAGAAGGCATTCTCGCCCGGCCGGCCGAGGAGGGGGAGCGAGATCACCGCCAGGTGCGCGGCGATCGCGAAGAGCAGGAAGCGGATCAGGGGCGTGCCCTCGACCCGAGCCGGCAGCGTGAGCCCGTAGGCCACGAGCGCCGCGGCGCCGATGCCCTGGAGCAGGAGCCCGCGCGGGCGCGGCCAGCGCTCGGCGGTAAGCGCGAGGGCGAGCAGCAGCGGGATACCCAGGGCGCTCGCCATCAGGAGGCGGCCGAGCAGCGAATCGCCGTCGGCGCCGACCAGGAGAACGGCGCTCGTCGCGGCGAGCGCGGCCGCCAGGAGCACGAGAGGGAAGCGGCGCAGCGCCTCCGCGGCGGCGCCGAGGACGAACTGCAGTGATGGCAGACGCATGGCTAGCCTCCTGAGGCGCGGCGGCGCCGCGCCACCCGGCCGGCCTAGCCCATCCGGTCGAGCAGGCCGAGCAGGTCCACGACGCGGTTCGAATAGCCCCACTCGTTGTCGTACCAGGCCATCGTCTTGGCGAAGTGGCCGTCGACGACCAGCGTGAAAGGCGCGTCGAAGATGGACGAGTGCGGATCGCCCACGATGTCCGAGGAGACGATCGGCGCCTCCGAGTATTTGAGGATGTTGCGAAAGCCCTCGCTCTTGGCCGCCGCGCGCATCGCCGCGTTGATCTCCTGGGCCGTCACCTTCTCCTTCAGCTCGGTGACGAGGTCCACGATCGAGCCGTCGGGGATGGGCACGCGCATGGCCAGCCCGTCCAGCTTGCCGGCCAGCGCGGGCAGCACCTTGCCGACCGCCTTGGCGGCGCCGGTGGTGGTGGGGATGATGTTCTCCGCCGCCGCGCGGCTGCGCCGCCAGTCGCTGTGGGGCACGTCGGCCAGGCGCTGGTCGTTGGTGTAGGCGTGGACGGTGGTCATCACGCCGCTGACGATGCCGAAGTTCTCGTGCAGCACCTTGGCCACTGGCGCGAGGCAGTTCGTCGTGCAGCTCGCGTTGGAGACGATGCGATGCTCGGGCCTGAGGTCAGCCTCGTTGACGCCGAGGACGACGGTGCAGTCGATCTCGTCCTTGCTCGGCACCGTGAGGATGACCTTGCGCGCGCCGGCCGTCAGATGCTGCTCGATCTCGGCGCGCTTGCGGAAGCGGCCGGTCGACTCGATGACGAAGTCCACGCCCAGCGCCCCCCAGGGCAGCTCGGCCGGGTTGGGCGACTCGGTCATCTTCACCGACTGGTGGTCGGTGCGCATCATGTCGCCCTGCACCTCGATGCGGCCCTGGAAGGGTCCCATCACGGTGTCGTGCTTGAGCAGGTAGGCGAGGGCGTCGTTGTCGGTGATGTCGTTGATCGCCACCACTTCCACGCCCGGCAGCGGGTCGAGGATGCGAAAGACGCTGCGCCCGATGCGGCCGAAGCCGTTGATGCCGATTCTCATCGCTGCACCTCCTCCGCCTTGAAGGCGCCGAGGGTGGTCACCGTATCCAGGATGCGGGCCGCGTAGCCCCAGCCGTTGTCGTACCAGGTGATCGTCTTGATCAGGCCGCCGGCGAGCGCGATGGTGGCCAGCGAGTCGAAGACGGCGGTGTGCGTGTTGCCGATGACGTCGCTGGAGACGATCGGCTCGTCGCTGTACTCCAGGTAGCGCCCGAGCGAGCCCGCGGCCGCCTGCTTGACGATCGCGTTGGCGGCCTCCTTGTCCAGCGCCTGGCCGAGCTGCACGCTGAGATCCAGGTTGGAGCCGTTGGGCACCGGCACGTTGACGGCGATGCCGTCGATCTTGCCCTTGAGGTGGGGCAGCATCGTCTCGACGACCCCCGGCGACCAGGTCCAGTTCGGGATGAGGTTCTGGGCCGCGCTGCGGCTGCGCCGCAGGTTGGGCGTGATCGTGTCGGAGAGCTTCTGGTCGCTCGAGTAGGCGTGCACGCTGGTCATCAGCGCGCGGCGCACGCCGACCGTCTCGTCGAACACCTTGAGCATGAGGGCGAGGGCGTGGGTCGTCGTGCTCGCGCAGGAGACGATCTGATCCTCGGCGCGGAGCTCGTGGTCGTTCACGCCGTGCACGATCGTGCGGTCGATGGCGTCCAGGGCGGGCGTGGTCAGCACGACGCGGCGGGCGCCCGAGCGCAGGTGGCCCTCGAGCAGAGCGCGCTCGCGGTAGGCGCCCGTCGAATCGACGACGACGTCCACGTTGTAGGCGTCCCAGGGCATCTCCTCGGGGGTGACGCCCTTGAGCAGCCGCGCGCGCTGGCGGCCGGCGCAGAGGTACTTGCCGTCCAGCTTGACCTCGCCCGGGAACTGCCCGTAGATCGTGTCGAACTGCAGCAAGTAGGCCATCGCCTCCGGCGTGCCGAGGTCGCTGATGGCGACGACGTCGAGATCCTCGCGCTGGACCGCCTGTCGGAAGAGATTGCGGCCGATGCGGCCGAAGCCCATGATTCCGACCCGGATGGACATTACAGACCTCGCTGAGACAGGATGGAGAGTCGCCCCGCCCCTTGGCGGGCCCCGCGAAGTTAGTGCTTGGCGGGAAGACTGGCAACGACTATCGCGGCGCCGGCCGCGATGCTATACTCTGGCTTGCGAATCGGGCATCCGCGCTCCCCAGCGCTGAAAGGACGGCGTGGATTGAGGAACCGGCACCCGGCCCGGATGGGGTCGGGCCTTCTTGTATCCGGTCTGGCTGCCCTGGCGGCCTTCCTGGGCGCGGCTCCCCGCGCCGAGGGGCAGCCTCTGCTCGCCGTGGAGCCGGCGGCGCTGGACATCGCCCTGAGCCCGGGCGACAGCGCCTTCGTCCCTCTCCACGTCGCGAACCTCGGCGAGCCGGGCAGCCAGCTCGTCTGGAGCGTGGCCGTCCACGACCCCTTCCTGCCCGGCGGCCGCAATATCGACGGCTCCACCTTCACGGCCGAGCCGCCCGACTACCTGCCCGGCCAGACGCGGCAGTTCGCGCTCTTCGTCACCAACAACAGCCCGGACTACGACTGGCTGGACGGCATCACGCTCGACTTTCCGCCGGGCGCGACCGTGCTCGGCTCCACCAACTTCGTGGGCGGCAGCGGCGGTCCGCTCGTGACGAACCACGCGACGGGCGACGGCGTGATCGTGCGCTGGCTGGACGTCAACGGCGGCTGGGGCAACGTCTACGGGGGGCAGACGGTGACCGCGACCGTGACCGTCGCCTTCGCCGCCTGGCTCGCCGGCGACCTCGAGCTGCCCTGGACGATGAGCGGCGACGGCTACGGCGCGCCGCCGCACGACATCGAAGGCAAGCTGATCCTCGACGGTCCCCCGGGCCCCGACGTGGAGGTGCTCGTGCCCGACGGCGGGGAGATCTGGGCCCTCGGCGAGAGCCGGCAGGTGCTCTGGGACTGCTGGGGCGGCGTCGTGGCGGTCAATGTCCTGCTCAGCCGCGACGGCGGCGCGAACTGGGAGCTGCTCGGCAGCCAGCTGCCGCCCTACCAGCCCTTCGACTGGGTGGTCGCCGGCCCGCTCTCGGCCGACTGCCGCGTGCGGGTCGCCGACGCCTACGGCAGCGGCGAGGACACGAGCGCGGCCAGCTTCTTCATCCACCGTCCGATCGACTGGCTGACGATCCTGGGCTCCGGCGGCGGCGTGCTGGCGGCCGGCGAGGTCGACACGCTCTGGGTGCGGGTCGGCACGGCCGGCCTGCCGCCGGGCGAGGATCAGCTCGCCGGCCTGCGCTTCACGGCCAACGATCCCGCGGGCGGGCTGATCGTTCCGCTGACCCTGCGCGTCGGCTTGCCCACGGCGGCGCCGGCGACGCTGCCCGCGGCCGGGCCGCAACTGACAGCCTGGCCGAACCCCTTCGGGGCGGCCACGCGTCTCGTCTTCGCGGCGGCGGCGGCCGGGCCGCTGCGTCTGGAGATCCTCGACCTCCAGGGGCGCCGGCTGCGCTTGCTGGCGGCGGCGGAGGCGGCGGGCCCCGGCGTCGAGCGGGCGCTGGTCTGGGACGGCCGCGACGAAGCCGGCCGGCGGCTGCCCAGCGGCGTCTACCTCGTCCGGCTGACCAGCGGCGGCGCCAGCAGCACGCGTAAGCTACTTCTGATGAAATAGGCTCCCGCTGTCCGGTGGCCTCTCGGGACCTGGTCCCGACACTCGAATACCTCCCCCTTGATCGCTCCGATGTGGTATTGTCGCCGCATGAAGAAGAAGCTCGCAGGTTTCGGACTTCTGCTCTCCTTCGCCCTAGGACTCTACTCGGCGAGCATGCGCATCGGGGAGCCGGCGCGTCTGGTCGACGTGCTGACGCTCTTCTTCACGGGTGCCGGGGCCGGCGCCTCGCTGACTGCTTATCTGCGACGGGCCTGCGTGGGGGAACGAAAGGAATTGCGGCGCGATGAGGTGCTTGTGGCTGAGGGGAGAGAGGCTGGATAGCAGGCTCGGTGCCTGGCTGGTCCTGGCGCTGCTGATCGCGCTGGCCGGCTGCAGTGACGATGAGGCGGGCACGCTGAACCCACCGGCAGGCCCCGACTACCTGGCCAACGACAGCCCGGACAACCCCCTGGCGAACGTCGTGCTTGCCTGGGCGGCCGAGGATGCCGCGGGCTACGCGGCGCTGCTCTACGACGGCCTGGACGTGGTGGAGGGCGGCGGCGTTTGCGCGCCCTTCGAGTTCACCTTCGACCGCTCGTTCGACCCCGACCTGCCGGAGTTCTACGCCTACGCGCAGGAACTCGCCTGCACGGAAGCACTGCTCGGCGGCGAGCCGGGGGACGGCGTGCCGGGCGTGAAGTCCGTCTCGATCGACGTGACGCCCTATGGCGCCTGGCAGACGGTGGTCGGCGGCGATGTCGAGGGCGATCCCTGCCCGGAGAACACGCAGTGGCGCAGCTACGGCACGGACATCCTCTTCACGCTCAAGGCGAACGTCGGCGGTACGGACATCAACCAGTGGCTCGTCGCCGACCGGCTGATCGTCCACTGCGTGCCGGTGGTGGTCGGCGACGCTGTCGAGTGGCGGCTCTGGAAGTGGCGCGACGTGATCGAGCTGCGCGGCGCCTCATCGACGCTCAGCGCCGTGAAGTCTCTCTATGGCGCTGCAGGGGGAGAGCCCGGCCGCACCGAGAGCACTAGCCTGAGCCAGATCAAGGCGCTCTATCCGGGGACCCTGCGCCAGGCGGGCCGATGAAGACCGCGCCGCGCTGGGCGGCCATCGCGTTGGGGCTCGGCCTCCTCGCCGGCTGCAGCGGCGATGGGGGATCGCCCGCCCAGCCGGGCGGGCCCGAGTACCTGCCGAATACGAGCCCGGAGAACCTCCTCGCCAATCTGATCACCGCCTGGGAGGCGATGGACGCCGACGGCTACGCCGAGCTGCTCTATGGCGGCGAGCAGCGGGCGGCGGACGGGGCCTTCTACGCGCCCTTCAAGTTCCACCTGGCTGCCGGCAGCGGCGAGGCGCTGCCCGACTTCTGGGTGCAGTCGCGAGAGGTGGCGGGTTGCCAGCGGCTGCTCGGCGGGCTGGCCGGCGCCGGCGTGCCGGGCGTGCGCAGCGTGGAGCTCGAGATCAGCCCCATCGGCGCCTGGGGACCGATGGGCGGCGACGCGATCGGGGGCGACGCCATTCCCACCGGCGCTCGCTGGTGCCTCTGCGAGGTACAGGCGGTCTTCACGCTGAAGGAGGCTTACGGGTCGGACATCAACAGCTGGCTGGCTTCAGGACGCGGGACCTTCCAGTGTCTGCCGGTCCCGGTGTCAGGCAGCGAGGAATGGCGCCTCTGGAAGTGCTGGGACGAGACGGACACGCGTGCGGCTGCCATTCCTGGCGGTCCGGTCGAGAAGTCCCTCAGCGAAGTGCGGAGCTACTTCGCGCCGCCGCCGCCGGCCTACCTGCCGAACGACAGCCCGCAGCATCTCGTCCAGAACCTCGTGCTCGCCATGCAGGGGCTCGATCCCGAAGGCTATGCCGCCCTCCTCTATGACGGCAGCGCGCTCGCCACGGATGGCGAGCGCTACGCCCCCTTCAGCTTCAGCTTCGATCAATCGGTGGATGCGAGTCTGCCGACCGCCTGGTCTCTCCCGGCCGAGCTCGCGTGCCAGGAGACCCTGCTCGGCGAGGAGCCGGGCGAGGGCGTGTCCGGCGTGGCGAGTCTGACGGTCGAGCCAACCGCCAGCGGCGACTGGCAGGCCGTGGCCGGCGGTGAAGTGGAGGGCGATCCCTGTCCCGCCGAGGCGCTCTGGCAGAGCTTCGACCTGGAGCTTGCGCTCGTACTCAAGGTACCGGTGGAGGACGCAATCATCGGCTTTGCCGCCCTGGACGCAGCCCTGCTCTACTGCCTGCCCGTTCAGGTCGCCGGTGGCAGCGAGTGGCGCCTCTGGAAGTGGCGGGAGGTCGCCGATGGCACGCGCAGCGCAGCTCGCCCGGGCTTCGTGAAGCGAAGCCTGGGTCAGATCAAGGTGCTCTACGGTTCGGATGCGATCGTCCGCTGCAACCACGCAAGGGAGGAAAGACGATGAACGCGCGACGCTGCACCCTCGGACTCGCGGCGGCCCTGCTGCTCCTGGCCGGCTGCGGCGGCGACGATGAACGCCGCCTGACCCCGCCGCCGCCGCCCGATTATCTGCCGAACGACAGCCCGGAGAACCTGGTGGCCAACCTCACCCTGGCCTGGGAGGCCGAGGACGCCGCTGGCTACGCCGCGCTGCTCTACGACGGCGTGCTGGAGGCCGACGACGGCGAGGTCTACGCGCCCTTCACATTCTACTTCGACCAGTCGGTCGATCCGGATCTGCCCGATCAGTACCTCTACGCGCAGGAGGTCGCCTGCCTGGAGAACCTGCTCAGCGGCGAGCCGGGCGACGGCGTGCCGGGCGTGAGGTCCGTCTCCATGGACCTGGTGGCCAACGGCACCTGGCAGACGGTCGTCGGGGGCGAGGTCGAGGGCGATCCCTGCCCCGAGAACACCCAGTGGCGCGCCTTCGAGACGGACCTGCTGGTCACCCTCAAGACGAACATCGGGTACTCCGACATCAACCAGTGGCTGGTCCAGGACCGACTCCTCGTCCACTGCCTGCCCGTCCTGGTCGCTGGCGAGACCGAGTGGCGGCTCTGGAAGTGGCGGGACCTAATCGAACTGCGAGCCGGAGAGTCCTCCCTCGGCACGGTCAAGGCGCGCTACGGGCCAACCGGGCGCGAGTCGGGGACAGTGGAGGACGCCAGCCTGGGCGGGATCAAGGTCCTCTACGCGTCGGCGGGCCGGCAGACGGCGAGCCGGCAGGGGAGTCGATGAAGCGAGCGCTGCGCTGGGCCGCCCTCGGGCTCGCGCTCGGCCTGCTCCTCGGCTGTGACGAGGGTGGGGAGCGCTTCCACCTGGCGCCGCCCTCCCCGGAGTACTTGCCCAACGACAGCCCGGACCATCTGCTGGCCAACCTCGTGCTGGCCTGGGAGAGCAGGGACGCTGCGGCCTACGCGGCTCTGCTCTACGATGGCGCGCTGCCCGCCACGGACGGCCTTGCCTACGCGCCCTTCCGCTTCCACTTCGATCGCAGCCTGAACCCGAGCCTGCCGGCGAGCTGGTCCTACGAGGAGGAGCGGGCGGGCGTGGAGGCCCTGCTCAGCGGCCGCAAGGGCCGCGACGGTCTGATGGGCCTGTGCTCGCTGCGGCTCGGCGTGCTGGGCGACGGCGCCGGGTGGACCGCCGCGGACGCCCTGGTCGAGGGCGACCCCTGTCCAGCCTCCGCCCGGCGGCGTCTCTACGGGCTGAGCCTGTCGGCGACCTTGGAGCCGGAGCCCGGCTTCGGCAGCCCGACCTACTTCGCCGAGGACTTCGGCGAGTTCTACTGCATTCCGATCCTGGTTGGCGGCGCCCAGGAGTGGCGCCTCTGGAAATGGCGCGAGCAGATCCAGCGCGGCGTGATCGAGACCACGCTGGGCGCGCTCAAGGTGCTCTACTGGCCTACGGAGGATGAACGATGAACAGCCCGCGCTTCGGCGTCTGGCTCCTCGCCGCCCTGCTCCTCGCCGTTGCCTGCGACGGGGACTCCGAGCGGCGCCTGACGCCGCCGCCAGCCGACTACCTTCCCAACGACAGCCCCGACAACCTGGTGCTCAACGTCGTGAAGGCCTGGGAGACCATGGATGCCGCGGGCTACGCCGCGCTGCTCTACGACGGCGTGCTGGAGGCCGACGACGGCGAGGTCTACGCGCCCTTCAAGTTCTACTACGACCGCTCGCTCGACCCGAGCCTGCCGGAGATTGACCTCTACGACCGCGAACTCGTCCGCACTGCGGCCATGCTGGGCGGGGAGCCCGGCGACGGCGTGCCGGGAATCGAGGACGTCGAGATGACCCTGATGGCGAACGGCCTCTGGCAGACGGTTGCGGGCGGAGTGGTGGACGACGACCCCTGCCCCGAGAACGCGCAGTGGCGCAGCTTCGAGACGGACATGACGCTCACCCTCGAGTCAACCATCGGCGGGTCGGACATCTACATCTGGCTCGTCGAGGATCGGCTCATCTTCCACTGCCTGCCCATCCTCGTCGATGGCGAGACCGAGTGGCGGCTCTGGAAGTGGCGGGACATCCTCACGCTGCGCACGGAAGACGCGAGCTTCAGCCAGATCAGGGCCCTGTACTGAGGCGGGGGGTCCGGCGCGGGGCTCCAGATTCCCGTTTCCACCTTCGGAAATGAGGGGCAAACGTCGTCGCGGCTTCGG
This sequence comes from bacterium, assembly GCA_016873475.1. Classification (NCBI taxonomy): domain Bacteria; species bacterium. The sequence continues at coordinate 10,288 of VGXI01000056.1, forward strand.
GTTCCGGGCCGGACAAAGCCGTTGTCCCAGCCTTACGGTTCTGCTAAAATGAAGGCTTACTTGCTCGGGCGCTTGCCTCAGTAGGCCCCGCCACTCGCCGTTTTGACTCCTCGCCCAGGCCCCAGGGGGTTGGAATGAAGAGACTGACATTGTCGGTCGCCCTGCTGCTCGCCTTCGCATCGGCCGCCATGGCCGGCCAGAAGGTGGTCCTCCAGGACGGCGACGATCTCTACGACATTCAGGTGCTGCAGTCGAGCCTGGAGCGCAGCGTGCTCCACTACGCGGTCAACGCCTTCACGCTGGAGACCGTCCTCATCGACGGCCGCGAGTACAGCCGCGTCGACCTCGGCCGCCGCGCTCACCACCTCGAGGTCGGCTTGCCCGAGCTGCCCACGCTGCGCGAGTCCATCGTCATCCCCGACGACGCGACGATGAGCCTGCGCATCCTGGACGCCCGGTACGTCGACCTGCCGGGCATCGACGTCGCGCCCTCGAAGGGCAACCTGACCCGCAACGTCGACCCCGAGCTGGTGCGCCACAGCTTCGCCGACTTCTACGGCGAGAACGCCTGGTACCCCGCCGAGACCGCGCGCCTGGACGAGCCCTACATCATGCGCGACACCCGCGGCCTCGTCGTCGAGATCAATCCCTTCGTCTACAATCCGGCGACGCACACGCTGCGCGTCTACACGGGACTGACGATCGAGGTCGCCGCCAGCGGCCCCGGCACCGTCAACGTGCTCACGCACCGTCCCGACAAGCCCGTGGCCGAGTTCGAGCGCATCTACGAGAGCCACTACCTGAACTATGCGCAGGCCGGCGCGGGCGAGCGCTATGCCTCGGTGCCCGAGGGCGGCTGCCTGCTGGTCATCGCCTACGACGCCTTCCTGGGCGCCCTGCAGCCCTACGTGAACTGGAAGAACCAGATGGGCATCCGGACCACGATGGTGCCCGTCTCGACGGCCGGCGCCACGGGCGCGGCGCTGAAATCCTACGTCCAGAACCGCTACGACACCGACGAGCTCTGCTACGTGCTCCTCGTCGGTGACGGTCCGCAGGTGCCGTACCTGACGGTCGCCGGCGGCGCTTCCGATCCCTCCCTGGCTCTCTTGGCGGGCACCGACAGCTACCCCGAGGCCTTCATCGGCCGCCTGTCGGCGACCACCACCGCCGAGGTGACGAACCAGATCACCAAGTTCATCGAGTACGAGCGCGACGCCCAGGCGGGCGCCGACTGGTACAAGAAGGGCACCGGCATCGCTTCTTCTGAGGGCGCCGGCATCGGCGACGACGGCGAGGCGGACTGGCAGCACGCGAACGTGATCCGCAACAAGCTGCTCGCCTTCACCTACAACCAGGTGGACCAGATCTACGCCACCAACGGCGGCACGGCGGCGATGGTGACGACGGCCGTCAACTACGGCCGCAGCATCATGAACTACACCGGCCACGGCAGCGAAACTGCCTGGAGCACCACGGGCTTCTCGAACACGCACGTCAACGCGCTGGTGAACGACAACAAGCTGCCCTTCATCGTCAGCGTCGCCTGCGTGAACGGCAACTTCCCGAACCTGACCTGCTTCGCCGAGGCCTGGCTGCGCGCCAGCCACAACGGCGAGCCCACGGGCGCCGTGGGGATGTACGCGTCCACGATCAACCAGAGCTGGGCGCCGCCGATGTCGGCGCAGGACGAGGTCGTCGACCTGATGATCGCCGGCGCCAAGCGCAGCTACGGCGGCCTCTGCTTCAACGGCTCCTGCAAGATGATGGACGAGTACGGAGGCACGGGCCAGACCGAGTACAAGTGCTGGACCGTCTTCGGCGATCCGACCCTGCGCGTGCGCACGGACACGCCGACCGCGATGAGCGTCACGCACGACGACCAGATCCTGCTCGCCGATACGCACTTCACCGTTCACGCCGAAATGGGCGCCTTGGTCGGCCTCAGCCACAACGGGACCTACCTGGGTTCGGCGATCGCCGACATCAGTGGCACGGCGGTGGTCGCCATCGAGGGCACGCTGCCCGAGACCGCGATCACGGTGACGGTGTCGAGCTTCAACCGCTTCACCTACGTCGGCCAGGTGGACGTGCTCGTGGACCTGACGCCGGTCGGCGAGTCGACGCCCGGCGCCATCGCGCTCGGCCAGAACCACCCGAACCCCTTCAACCCGAAGACGACCATCGGCTTCGCGCTGCCGGCGGCGACCCGCGTCACGCTGGACATCTACAGCGCGACCGGCCAGCGCGTGACGCGCCTCGTCGACGAGGTGCTGCCGGCCGGCCAGCAGCAGGTGATCTGGAGCGGCGCCGACGAGGCCGGCCGCGCGGTCGGTAGCGGTGTCTACTTCTACCGCCTGCAGGGGGGGGACTGGAGCGAGACCAGGAAGATGATGCTGATTAAGTAGCCCCCCATACAGACGATCGGGCACCCAGCGGCGTCCGCCCGCGGTCGAAACAACGACCGCGGCGCAGACGCCGCCGGGTGCCCACCCATCCGCAAGGGGGGCCGACTGGCCCCCCTTCTCTTTGGTCTTCCCAGCCCCTATCTGATAGACTTGTCTGGAATCAGGCGCCGCCGGTGGGCGGCGGCGCGACACGGGGGGGACGCCATGCGACGACTGCCACTGCTCCTCGGCCTGGCCATCCTGCTGGTCTCGACGCTGCCGGCCGCGGCGGCGCAAGTGACGCTGGGACCGGGCGAGGACGCCTACACGCTGGATCTGATCGCGGCGACGCCGGAGCGGAGCGTCGTCGAACTGCGGCTGAAGCACTTCGACATGGAGGCGCTGGCGATCGCGGGGGCGCCCTACACGCAGGTGACGCTGGGCAAGCGGCCGCTGCACCTGGAGCGCGGGCTGCCGGCGCTGCCGACGGTTCGCGAGTCGCTGGCGATCCCGGACGCCGGGGTGATGGCGCTGCGCGTGCTCGCGGTCGAGTACCGGGAGTTCACGGGCATCGACGTGGCGCCCTCCAAGGGCAACCTGCTGCGCACGGTGGACCCGGCGCTGGTAGAGTACAGCTTCAGCGACTTCTACCAGCAGGACGCCTGGTACCCGAAGGAGACGGCGCGGCTGGAGACGCCCTACATCCTGCGCGACACGCGGGGCCTGGTGCTGGAGCTGAATCCCTTCCAGTATAGCCCGGCGACGCACACGCTGCGCGTGGCGACGCGGCTGACGGTGGAAGTGGCGCTGGCCGGCGGCGGCGGGGAGAACCTCCTCGACCGGCGGCCGGCGGCGCGGGTGCGGGACTTCGAGGACCTCTATGCGCGCCACTACCTGAACTACACGGCGCTCAGGGATCGCTACACGAGCATCGGCGAGGTGGGCTCGCTGCTGGTGATCAGCTACGACGCCTTTGCGGGCGCGATGGCGCCCTTCGTGGCCTGGAAGAACCAGCTCGGGGTGCCGACGAGCTTGGTGAACGTGAGCGCGATCGGGGCGACGGGCACGCAGATCAAGGCCTACATCCAGAACCTGTACAACACGAGCGGGGTGACCTTCATCCTGCTGGTGGGGGACGCGGCGCAGGTGCCCTACTTCAACAGCGGGGGCGCTTCGGACCCGAGCTACGCCTTCCTGGCGGGCAGTGACAACTATCCGGACGCCTTCGTGGGGCGCCTGTCGGCGGAGAACCTGGCGCAGGTGGAGACGCAGGTGACGCGCTCGATCGAGTACGAGCGGGACGCGCAGGCGGGGGCGAGCTGGTACCCGAAAGGCGTGGGGATCGCCTCGGCGGAAGGCGCCGGAATCGGCGACGACGGCGAGGCGGACTGGCAGCACATGGACGTGATCCGGGGCAAGCTGCTGGGCTTCACCTACAACGCGGTGGACCAGATCTACGACACGAACGGCGGCACGGCGGCGATGGTGACGACGGCGCTGAACGCCGGCCGGAGCGTGGTGAACTACTGCGGTCACGGGTCGATGACGAGCTGGGGGACGACGGGCTTCTCGAACACGCACGTTGACGCGCTGGTGAACGACAACAAGCTGCCGTTCATCGTGAGCGTGGCGTGCAACAACGGGGAGTTCCAGAGCGGGACCTGCTTTGGGGAGGCCTGGCTGCGCTCGACGAACGGGACGGAGCCGGCGGGGGCGGTTGGCTTCTACGGCTCGACGATCAGCCAGAGCTGGGCGCCGCCGATGAGCGCTCAGGACGAGATCGTCGACCTGCTGGTGGGGGGCGAGAAGCGCACCTACGGGGCGCTGTGCTTCAACGGGGCCTGCCAGATGAACGACGACTACGGGGCCGCGGGGCAGAACGAGACGAAGTTCTGGACGATCTTCGGCGACCCGAGCCTGCGCGTGCGCACGGCGACGCCGCAGGCCATTGCCGTCGATCACTTCGAGACCGTCGATCCCCTGATGCCGGGCTTCACCGTGCACACGAACCCGGGCAATCTGGCGGCGCTGAGCTACCTCGGCCAGTTCATCGGCGCCGCCTTCGCGGATCCGAGCGGCACCGCGGTGGTGCCTTTCACCAACGACCTGCCGACGCCGGGCCTGGAGGTCACGCTCACCGTGAGCGGCTTCAACCGCCTGACCAGCGTCGAGCAGATCCTCGTCGGCGACGGACTGCTGCCCACCTGCGAGGTGGATCCCGGCTCCTTCGCCAAGGTGATGATGCCCGACCAGACGCAGACCGACTATCTGCACCTGTCGAACCACGGCGAGGCCGGCTCGACGCTCTACTACAGCATCGCGCTGAGCGATCCGGACTTCCCGGTGGCCGGCGGCGGCATCGGGCTGCGCAACATCGCGGGCTCGACGCTGGACGTCGACCTCGACGGCTTCTACCCGGGCCTGACCTACAACGTCGTCTTCACGGCGCACTGCGTCTCGCCGGACAACGAGTGGATCAAGGACGTGGACTTCGACCTGCCCGCGGGCGTTGTGCTCAACTCGGCGACGGCGATGACCGGCGGCTCGGGCGGCGCGATGCCCTACGTCGGCGGCACGGGCGACGGCATCGCCGGCGGCTGGCACGGCACGGGCGTCTGGGGCAACATCTCTCCGAACGAGAGCGCCTCGGCGACGGTGAGCCTCACCTTCGCGGCGCCCGCGGGCGACGTGGTGATTCCCTACACCCTGACCGGCGACATCTACGGCGGCGATCCGCACACGGTGAGCGGTCAGATCGTGATCGACCTGCTCGGCCCGAACGTCACCGTGCTCGCGCCCAACGGCGGCGAGCTCTGCGCGGTGGGCGGGACGACGCCGATCCAGTGGGTGGCCGGCGGCGGTCCCGTGCAGGTCAAGATCGAGCTGACGCGCGACGGCTCGACCTGGGAGACCCTGGTACCGAGCATGCCGGCGGCCCTCGGCGTCTACAACTGGCCGGTGACGGGTCCGATCACGCCCCACGCGCGGGTGCGCGTGAGCGACCTGCTCGACCCGAACGTGCGCGACGCGAGCAATGCCGACTTCACGATCTACCGGGAACTGACCTGGGTGCAGATGCCGACGACGAGCGGCACCGTGCCCGAGGGCAGCACGGTGGACCTGCCGGTCGTCTTCGACACGGCGGGCCTGCCGGACGGTCTCTACCGCGCCGACATCGCGATTGCGAGCAACGCTGGCTCGCCGGTCGTGGTGCCGGCCACGGTGACGGTGGTTTACGATCCGACTGCGGCGGGTGAGTCGCCGGCAGCGCTGGCCCTCGCGCAGAACCATCCCAATCCCTTCAACCCGAAGACGACGATCCGCTTCAGCCTGCCGGCGGCGGGCCTGGTGCGGCTCAGCGTCTTCGACGTGAGCGGGCGGCGCGTGGCGACCCTGCTCGACGGCCTGCAGCCGGCGGGCGTGCACCACGTCGTCTGGGACGGCCGCGCCGACGGCGGCGTCGGCCTCGCCTCGGGCGTGTACTTCTACCGCCTCGAGACGGCTGGCGCGCAGCTCGAGCGCAAGATGCTGCTCCTTAAGTGAGCGCGCTCGCGTCCGCCCGCGCCCGAAACAACGGGCGCGGCGCGGAGGCGAGCCCGCTCGCTGGTGGTCGATGGCCGGCGCGCCTTCGCGCGCCGGCTGTCAATGGGAGAGCCGGGGGTTCCCGCGCCAGCGCGCAGGCCACGCGCGGCGCTTCGCACGCGGCCTGGCGGGGTGCGGATGCCGCTAGCCGTAGCGGCCCTCGATGTAGTCGGCCGTCTCCTTGGCGCGCGGCGTGACGAACAGCGTGTCCGTCGCCGCGTGCTCCACGACCCGCCCCAGCAGCATGAAGATGCACTCCTCGCTCGCCCGCCGCGCCTGGGCCATGTTGTGCGTGACGATGATCAGGGTGTACTCGCCGCGCAGCTCCCACATCAGCTCCTCGACCGCCTCGGTGGCCTTGGGGTCCAGGGCCGAGCAGGGCTCGTCCATCAGCAGGACGACCGGCTTCACGGGCAGGAGCCGCGCGACAC
>VGXI01000057.1 GCA_016873475.1 bacterium
TTTGCGCCGTTCTCGAAGCGAACCGCCCTGACGCCGCTGTCCTCGCAGTCGAGGATGGTGGCCCCTGGTCCAGCGCCAGCGAGGACGATGTCTCTGCCGGCAAAGCTGAGTCGGGTGTTCGCTGGCCCGAGGTATAAGCCCGCGGCGAGCAAGATGCTGTCTCCGGACTCGGCCGCGTAGATCGCGGCGCTGATCGTAGGGAAGTCGCCGGTGCCCGCGGCGTCGAGGTGGTAGGTGACCGCGGGGAGCGCCCCCGCCGCGGCTGAAACCAGCCAGCATGCAAGGGCAAGCGCGCGCATCTTCCCCTCCCGCGCCGGAGACATCCCAATTCTAGACCGAATTACCCGAGAAATCCAGCGCGGACCGCGCGCGGCGCTTGCCGGCGCGCGGCGGGTCAGGCTGGCGCAGGTGGGGGAGCGGCTGTGGTCCTCTGACGCGCTGTTTCGGGGCGGGGTCGGTGGCGGGTGGCAAGCAGATAGGCTGGTGTGAGTCCTTCTGCGAGCGCCTGTGAAGCGGCGCGAGCGGGAGGGCCTCAGCAGCCCCGCCCTCTACTCGAATTTCACCCGCCGCTCGTCGCCGTCGATGATCTGCAGGTCGCCCACCGGATCGGTGCCGACGATCTCCAGCTTGCCATCGCCGTCGATGTCGAAGATGTCCATCTGGTCGCCGAAGGGCCGCTCGAACTCCCACTTCAGCTGACGGAAGCGCGCGTCGAGCACCTGGCCCGTGTTGAGCACGATCTCCGGCTGGCCGTCGGCGTCGACATCGGCCACGAGCACGCGCCGCGCCTTGCGCTCCTCGGCGCTGCGGAACTCCTCGCTCTCCTTGTCGCCGGACATGATCACGATGCGCGCGTCGGCAAGCAGCACGATCTCCGGCTTGCCGTCGCCGTCCACCTCGGCCACCGTGAAACTCTCGATGGACTGGAAGTAGTTCTCGGGCGTGCGCCAGATGTCCTCGAGCGTGTCGATGTTGATCACGAAGAGGTCGCCGCGCCGCGTGGTGACGATCAGCTCGTTGCGCCGGTCGCCCGTCGCGTCCGCGATGCGCACTTCCTTCACCGGCGCCCAGACCTCGCGCTGCCGCTTCATCTGCAGGCGCCCCGTGGCGCGGTCGCGCTCGAAGAAGTAGAGGAAGCCGCGCTGCGTGCCGTAGACGAAGGAGTCGAGCGTGTCGTCGATCATCTCGGCGGCGTCATGGTGCTCGACGAAGGCCCAGGGATAGGACTGGTTCACCCAGTCCTGGGCGGCGGCCGGGCCGGCGGCGCCGGCGAGCAGCAGGGCGAGAGCGAAGCGGCGCATGGCACTCCTTGCGGCCGGGGACGCCCAAAGATAACACGCCCCGCCGGGCGCCGGAAGCTCCAGGAACCCGCCGGGCGCCGCTTGAATCTCCCGGCCGCGGCCCGCTTTACAGGCCGGCAGGCTTGGCGTACCTTGGGGCCACTTCAATTGTGACAGCGCGACGCGGCCGGCAGGCGGCCGAGAACGGAGGTGGCCCATGGCGGGGCGACTGAGCGATCGCTATTCCCTGACGACCCTGGCGGTGCTGCGCGTCGCGGACCTGCGCGCCCTCGCGCGCGAGCACCAGCTCATCGGTGCCAGCGCGCTGCGCAAGGCCGAGCTGATCACCGCGCTCCACCGCCACCTCGTCCACCTGGACGCCGCCGCCGCCGAGCGTGGCCGCGAGCGCGCGGAGCGCCTGCCCGTGCAGGCGCCGCCGCCGGCCGTCGCCGCCGTGCCCGCCAGCGAGACGACCCCGGCCGCCGCGCCGCCGGCCGACGATCCGGGCGCCATGCGCGATCCTTCCTGGTACGCGCCCCCGCTCGCCGAGCGCTACGGCATCGATCGCCTCACGCTGATGGTGCGCGACCCGCACTGGCTCTTCTGCTACTGGGAGCTGCGCCCCGAGCTCCTCGCCGCCGTGCGCGCCGAGTTCCCCGGCCCGAGCTGGACGGTGCTGCGCATCCTCCACCTCGATGAGGCCGAGGCCGTCTACGACACCTGGACCATCGATATCGGCGGCGACGCGGTGAGCTGGTACGTCAACACAGGCCGGCCCGGCGCGCGCTTCCGCGCCGAGCTCGGCCTCACCGATGCCGACGGCCGCTACCGGCTGCTCGTCGCGAGCAACACGGTGACCGCGCCGATGGACGCGCCCTCCGCGCGCTGGGACGAGGAGTGGGTGGGTGTCAGCCGCGAAGTCTGGGAGCAGATCGAGCGCATGCCCCGGCCCTTCCCGGGCTCGGTGGCCGGCTGGGACCAGTTCCGCCGCGATCTCGCGCGCCTGGGCGCCGAGCGGGTCGGCGCCTCCGAGCGCCTGTCGGCCGCCGCGCCCGGCAGCGCCGCGGGGAAGCGCTCGTGAGCGCCCGGCCCGCCCGCCTGGCCCTGGTGCTGCACCATCACCTGCCCTACATCCGCCACCCCGAGTACGAGGACTTCATGGAGGAGGACTGGCTCCACCAGGCCGTGGCGGAGACCTATCTGCCCCTGCTCGAGGTCTTCGAGCGCCTGCGCGGCGATCGTGTGCCCTATCGCGTCACCGTCTCGCTGACGCCGCCGCTGGTTTCCATGCTCGACGACGCGCTGCTGCGCGAGCGCACCGAGCGCCACCTGACGCGCCTCCTGCGCCTGGCCGAAGCCGAGGTGCTGCGCACCCGCGGCGACGAGGGCCGCGCGCGCCTGGCCCACTACTACCGCGATCACTTCGGCGGCATGCGCGACCGCTACCTCGGCGAGTACCGCCGCGACATCGTCTCGCGCTATCGCGATCTCCAGGACAGCGGCCACCTGGAGATCGTCACCTGCTGCGCGACGCACGGCTTCCTCCCCCTGATGAACGACCACCGGCCCGCGATGCGCGCGCAGATCGCCGTCGCCGTCGAGCACTACCAGGCGCGCTTCGGGCGGCGGCCGCGCGGCATCTGGCTCGCCGAGTGCGGCTACCAGCCGGGCGTCGAGCAGCTCCTTGCCGACGCCGGGCTCGAGTACTTCTTCGTCGACACGCACGGGCTGGCCTTCGCCGAGCCGCGTCCGCGCTACGGCGTCTTCGCGCCGGTGATGACCGGCGCCGGCGTCGCCGCCTTCGGCCGCGACCTCGAGACCAGCCACCAGGTTTGGAGCGCGGACGCCGGCTATCCGGGCGACGCCGTCTACCGCGAGTACTACCGCGATCTCGGCTGGGACCTGGACCTCGACTACCTGAAGCCCTTCCTCGGCCACCACGGCTTCCGCAAGAACACGGGCCTCAAGTACCACCGCGTCACCGGCCGCGTGCCGTTGCACGAGAAGGCGCTCTACGATCCCTGGGCCGCGCGCGACAAGGCGGACGAGCACGCGGGCAACTTCCTCTTCAACCGCGAGCGGCAGCTCGAGGAGCTCGCCGGCCGCATGGAGCGGCCGCCGCTGGTGGTGGCGCCCTACGACGCAGAGCTCTTCGGGCACTGGTGGTACGAGGGCCCGCGCTTCCTCGAGTCCTTCATCCGCAAGGTGGCCTACGACACGGGGGTCTTCCACCTCGTCAGCCCGGGCGACGTGCTCAGCGAGCAGCCGGTCAACCAGCGCGCGACGCCGGGCTTCTCGAGTTGGGGCTACAAGGGCTACTGCGAGTTCTGGCTCAACGGCAGCAACGACTGGATCTACCGCCACCTGCACCAGGCGCAGGAGCGCATGACGCGCCTGGCCGATGCCGAGGGCCCGCAGGGCGGCCACCTCAAGCCACGCCTGCTCGCCCAGGCCGGCCGCGAGCTGCTGCTCGCGCAGAGCAGCGACTGGGCCTTCATCATGAAGACGGGCACCGTCGTCGAGTACGCCGAGAAGCGGACCAAGGAGCACCTGCACCGCTTCCACGCGCTGGCCGACATGCTCGAAGGCGCGCCCCTGGACGAGGGGCGCCTCGCCGACTTCGAGTCCCGCGACAACATCTTTCACGCCATCGACTGGCGGCACTGGCGCAGCCGCCCGGGCGACGTCCTCGCCGCCGGGGCCGTGCGCATGCCCGCCGCCGGCTGATCGCCACCGCTGAGAGGGGACGCCGTGGTCAGGAGCATGACGGGATTCGGCGGCGCGCGCCGCGCCGCGGCGGGCTTCGAGATCCAGGTGGAGCTGCGCTCCGTCAACAACCGCTTCTTCGACCTCCAGCTGCGCGTGCCCCGGGAACTGAGCTTCCTCGAGGGCGAGATCCTCGAGCGCTGCCGGGCCCGGCAGCTGCGCGGGCGCGTCACGGCGCAGATCGGCTTCGAGCGCGCGCCCGGCGCGGCGCGCCCGCAGCTGGACGGCGAAGTGCTGGCTGCCTACCTCGAAGCCGCCGAGCGCCTCCGCCGCGAGCACGGTTTCCCGGCGCCGGGCAGCGCCGCCGAGTTCCTCGCCCTGCCCGAGCTCTTCACTGCCCGCGGCAGCGAGCCCGACCGCGAGCTGCTCTCGCGTCTCGCCGGCGAGGCCCTCGATGAGGCCCTCGACGCCCTCGCGGCGATGAAGGCGCGCGAGGGCGCGGCGCTCGCCGAGGAGCTGCGCGGGCGCATCGGCGTCGTCCGGGCGGCGCTGGGCCGCATCGAGGTCGCCCTGCCCGACGTGCGGGCCGCCCTCAAGGCGGGCCTGCACGCGCGCGTCGCCGAACTGCTCGGCGAGGTGCCGGTCGATCCGCAGCGTCTGGCGCAGGAACTGGCGATCCTCGTCGACCGCGGCGATGTCACCGAGGAAACGGTGCGCCTGGCCAGCCACCTCGAGCAATTCTCGGCCGCGCTCAGCGATGGCGGCGAGGTGGCCAAGAAGCTGGGCTTCTTGCTGCAGGAGATCCTGCGCGAGGCGAACACGATCGGCTCGAAGGCGCAGGCGCTGGGGATCATCCAGGAAGTGCTGTTGATCAAGGAAGAGACGGAGAAGATCCGCGAGCAGATCCAGAACATCGAGTGACGCACGACACCCGCGCACACGGTTCGCCCTGTCCGCCCGACCTCGAGCAGAGGGGTCTGGCCGTCGTCGTCTCCGGCCCTTCCGGCGCCGGCAAGACGACGCTGATCAAGCACCTGATGCTGCGCCATCCGCAGAGCTACTTCTCGATCAGCGCGACGACCCGCACTCCCCGCGGCGAGGAGATCGACGGCGTCGACTACCGCTTCCTCGGCCGCGAGGCCTTCCTCGCGCTGCGCGATGCCGGCGGCCTGCTCGAGTGGGCCGAGGTCCACGGCGAGTTCTACGGCACGCCGCGCGGGGAGGTCTGTCCCTACCTGCAGGACGGCCGGCACGTCTTCCTCGACATCGACGTGCAGGGCGCCCTCTCGGTGCAGCGGGCCCTGCCCGAGCAATCCTGGCTGCTCTTCGTCGTGCCGCCGGACATGGCACTGCTCTCGGCGCGCCTGCGCGGGCGCGGCACCGATGCCGAGGCCGTGATCGCCCGCCGCCTCGCGAACGCGCTCGGCGAGCTGGCGATGCTGCCTCGCTTCGACGCCGTGGTGGTGAACGAGGAGCTGAGCGCCGCCGTCGAGCGGGCGCGGCTGCTCCTCGCGAGCCGCGAGCGCAACGCCGCCGCCTGGCTCGCCGACGGCGGCCGCGACTTTCTCCAGCGGGTTTTCGGGGTCGCGGTCTAGATTTCACATGTGCTTGTTAGAATGTAAGTTAGCTCGTTTTTTCTTGTGTTTTTCCGCTGCGCTTGCTACCTTACCGGCTCCCGCGCGAACCCCCTTCACCGGCAGTCAGGAGTGCGCAATGGGCTTCGTCTCGATCGAGAGAGTCACGCAACGCATCACCAACAAGTACGAAGCGGTGCTGGTCGCGGCCAAGGAAGCGCGCGTGCAGAACAGCATCGCCCAGCTCAAGGACCTCGATCCGAACTCCGCCTACCCGAAGATCACCTCGCTCTCGCTGCAACGGCTGATCGAGGGCAAGATCCGCTACTCCTACGGCGAGCTCGAGACCCCGCCCCCTTCGCCCGAGACCGAACAGCTGGATCTCGAAGAAGGCGCGTAGCGCGATGGCGGCCGACGCGCCCAGTCCCCTCGCGGGCCTGCGCATCGTCCTCGGCATCTCGGGCGGCATCGCCGCCTACAAGGCGGCCGCGCTCGTCCGCCTCCTGCGCAGGGCGGAGGCGGAAGTCGTCGTCGTGATGACCGAGGCCGCCACGCACTTCATCGGCCCGCTCACGCTCGCCACGCTCAGCGGCAAGCCCGTGGTCACCAGCCTCTGGGAGCGCGTGAGCGACGACTCGCTGCCCAGCGACGTCGAGCACATCGGTCTCGTCAAGTGGGCCGACTTCGCCATCCTCGCGCCGGCGACGATGAACACCCTCGGCGAGCTGGCCCGCGGCCTGGCCGACGATGCCGTCACCACCTTCTTCGGCGCCTACCCGCCCGCGCGCTCGCTGCTCGCGCCGGCGATGAACGGCGGCATGTGGCGCAACCCGGCGACGCAGAAGAACGTCCGCCTGCTGCGCGCCCGCGGCTACCTGGTCACCGGGCCGGGGCGCGGCGAGCTGGCCTGCGGCGACGAGGACGAAGGCCGTATGGCCGAGCCCGAGCAACTCCTCAACGCGCTCGCCGGTCTCATCAAGCACGGCCCCCTGGCCGGGCGGCGCGTGCTCGTCACGGCCGGCCCCACGCGCGAGTGGATCGACGCCGTGCGTTACCTCAGCAACGCCTCCACCGGAACGATGGGCCTGGCCATCGCCGAGGCGGCGCGCGGGCTCGGCGGGCGCGTCACCCTCGTCGCCGGACCGGGCGTGGCGGCGGCGCACCCGGCGATCCGCCGCGTCGACGTCGAGAGCGCGGCCGAGATGGCGGCCGCCGTCTACGCCGAGGCCGCCGATGCCGAGCTGACCGTGATGGCCGCTGCAGTTGCCGACTGGCGGCCGGTCGCCGCGGCCGCGGGCAAGCTCAAGAAGGCCGCGGGTCCGCCGGCGCTCGCCCTCGAGCCGACCGAGGACATCCTCGCCGGCCTCGCCGCGCGCGGCCTGGGCGGGCAGCGCGTGGGCTTCGCGCTCGAGACGGAGCAGCTCGCGGAGCGCGCGCGCCGCAAGCTGGAGGCGAAGCAGCTCGCGCTGGTCGTCGCCAACGCGATCGGCGAGGGCGCGGGCTTCGGCAGCGGCGACAACACGGTGCTGGTCGTCGGGCCGGAGGGTTTCGAGCGGGCCTACCCGCGCCTGGACAAGCGCACCCTCGGCCGCGAGCTGGTTGAGCTCTTCGCCGAGCGTTTCTTTGCCGTCGCCAAGCCTCTGCGTCCATGAACCCCACCCTGATCACCGTCCTGCTGCTCATTTGCAGCAACGTCTTCATGACCTTCGCCTGGTACGGGCACTTGAAGACGCTCGCGCACCGCGCCTGGCTGGTGGCCGCGATCGCGAGCTGGGGGATCGCCCTCTTCGAGTACCTGCTGCAGGTGCCGGCCAACCGCATCGGCAGCGGCACGATGTCGGTAGGCGAACTGAAGATCCTGCAGGAGGTGATCACCCTCAGCGTCTTCGTGCCCTTCTCGCTCTTCTATCTGAAGGAGAGGCTGAGCCTGGACTACCTCTGGGCCGGACTCTGTCTGCTGGGCGCGGCCTTCTTCCTGTTCCGCGCCCGCTTCTTGGGCGCCTGAACCAACCACAGCGAGGAGCGTCCATGGCCGAGTTGAAGACCCGCCCCACGGGCGGCGCGCGCGAGGTGAAGGCCTTTGTCGCCGCGATCGCCGACCCCGCGCAGCGGGCGGACGCCGAGGCCCTGCTCAAGCTGATGCGCGAGCTGACCGGCCAGCCGCCCAGACTCTGGGGCGACAGCATGGTCGGCTTCGGGAGCTACCACTACACGTACGCGAGCGGCCGCGATGGCGACTGGTTTCCTGTCGGCTTCTCTCCGCGCAAGGCGAACCTGACGATCTACGTCCTCGCCGGCTTCGACCGCCACGCGGCGCTGCTGGGCAGGCTCGGCAAACACAAGACGGCGAAGTCCTGTCTGTACGTCAAGCGCCTGGCGGATCTCGATCTCGCCATCTTGCGCCGGCTCCTCGCGGGCTCGCTCGCGCAGCTCGGCCAGCAGTAGGACGCGGGACCGGACCCCGGAGCTTGCGCCGGCGACCCGCCGGCGTGCTAGGATGACCACCTCACCGAAGGGGCAGGGGCTCACCGCGTGCCCCGTCACATGGAGGAGGCAAGCATGGTCCCGCTGCCCGCGCTCTGGCTGGTGATCCTCGTTTCGGCAGTGGCCGTCTTCCTGATCAGCTCGCTGATCCACATGGCGCTGCGGTATCACGCCAACGATTACCGCAAGCTGCCCGACGAAGACGGCGTGATGAACGCGCTGCGTCCCTTCGCCGTGCCGCCGGGCGACTACATGTTCCCCCGTGCCGGCAGCATGAAGGAGATGGGCACACCGGAGTACGCCGCCAAGCACAGGGCGGGGCCCGTGGCCCTCATCACCGTGCTGCCGCCCGGCAAGCTGAGCATGACGGGCAGCCTGGTGCTCTGGTTCGTCTATGGCCTGGTGATCAGCGTCTGCGCGGGCTACATCGCGGGCCGCGCGCTGGCGCCGGGCGCGCACTACCTCGCTGTCTTCCGCTTCGCCGGCGCGACGGCCTTCCTCGGCTATGCGGCCGCCCAGTGGCAGAACTCGATCTGGTTCGGGCGCGCCTGGCGCACGACGCTCAAGAACACCTTCGACGGCCTGATCTACGGCCTCGTGACGGGCGGCGTCTTCGGCTGGCTCTGGCCCTAGCAGGGTGCTGAAGAAGGCCCTCTGAGACTCCCCGGTGCCCCTCCCATGGCTGTTTGCCACGTGGGAGCCTTCCGGTTGTTATGGCGACATCCGGTCTTACGCACCCGGCGAGGTGGGCTTGGCTGCCTGCGGCAGGACTCCTGCTACCCGGCCGGGGAGCCGATCAGCCTCGCCATCCGCGCCACATCGTAGACCGCTAGCGTGAACGTGAACATCCAGCCGACGCGTTCTCGGCCCCGATGGCGCGTCTTGCGCAATCCGCCCACGGTCTTCATCCAACCGAAGATCTCCTCGACCCGCTTGCGACACCGCTGGCTGATCGCGTAGCCCGGGTGCCGCGTCGTGCGCCCATCGATGGCGCTGCGTCGGCGGCTCGTGTTGCAGGCCACATGGGGCGTGGCCAGGCGCTCACGCAGGCCCTCGACAAAATCCCTGGTGTCGTAACCCTTGTCGCCACCGACGGTGATCAGATGCGAGCCCGGCAGCTCTTCGACCATCGCCAGGGCCGCTTCTCGCTCGCAGGTGCCATCGGCAATCGTCAGACGACCGTCGACCGCCAGGCCGCTCCGATTCTCCATCAGCACGTGACCCGCGTAGCTCAGCTTCGACTCCTTGCCGTTGCCCTTGCGGTAGAGCCGAGCCTCCGGGTCCGTCGTCGAGCGGTGCGTCGCGTTGCTCCGCTTCTCCCCGCGGAAGTCCACCGTCGGATTGCCCGGGTCCGCGGATGGCTCCTTGTCGTCACTGCCGATCGGCCGCAGGCTCTTCTGGCTCGCCCAGGCCTCGATCAAAGTGCCGTCCACCGTGAAGTGCTCCGTCGAGAGCAGATCCCTCGCCTTGGCCTGCGCTAGGATCTGCGCCAAGAAGGCCGCCGCGATGTCCCCGGCGAGCAGGCGCTCCCGGTTCTTGCTGAAGACCGTCGGCACCCAGACGGGATCATCCATGCGCAACCCCACGAACCAGCGGTAGAGCAGGTTGTAGTCGAGCTGCTCCATGAGCTGCCGCTCGCTGCGAATGGTGAAGAGGACCTGCAGCAGCAGGGCGCGGAGCAGGTGCTCGGGCGGGATCGAGGGCCGGCCCGTCTGGGCGTAGATCGCATCGAAGCGAGGCGAGAGCTCCTTCAAGGCGGCATCGACCAGGCGCCGGATGGCGCGCAGGGGGTGGTCCTTGGGGACCCGAGCCTCCAAGGGAACGTAGCTGAAGAACTCCTCGTGCCGATCGTCAGGACCACGCATGCCAGCTACCTCGCGGGAGAATGGGGTAGCTCCCTTCAAGCACATTCAGCGGCCATCCGCACGGCCTTTTTCAGCACCCTGCTAGATCGTGGCACCCCGGAAGTGGTTAGCACTCCATGACGGGCCAAGCCTCGCGATACTGGGCTTCATCACCATAGCCCAGGCTGCATGGGCCTACCTCCGTCATGAAACCTCCCTCGGCCAAAAAATGGAATGCCAGTGTCCCGAAGGCAACCTCTTCCCAGGAAGCATTGACATCCGGTGGGCAGAAGGCGACTCCATTGAAAGAGCCGAACGGTTCATCCAGCTCGAAGATCCAAGTGGGTTCCTCGATAGCAACCAGGGACGAGTGCACAATCTCGGCAGCGACCAGGCCGATTGCATAGATCCCAAAGAGGCTCAGAGCCTTAAGCAGCTTACCCTTCCCTGTGCACCTCCTGCCTTGGATCGCAGGCCGCTGTCCAGCGACTCTAGTACAGAACCTTGATGGCACTGATGCTGGTCTGCACGATGCTCGTATCTTCGCAGCCGACTCCCAGGGCGCCGATCTGGCCACACTCGCCGTCGTTGCCCTCGGCGCAAGGCGAGCCCGCCTGCAGGGAGTAAGGGCTGCTCGGGTTCTGGCCGAGGCAGAAGCGGGGATCGAGGCTGATGTTGCCCGACACACCGAGCTGATCGGCAATGCAGCCAACCCAGTCACCGCCCTCGTTGCCGTAGACATCGCAGCAGGTCAGCTCGAGCAATTCGCCATTCCAGATGCATGCAATGGCGTTGCCGTCAGCACCATCGGCGAGGATCGATTGCTCAAGGGAGAGGAGAGGCACTTCGCTAAAGCAGATGCCGCTGGCCTTGGGCGCAGCATTGCGCGCAAAGGTGCAGCTTCGGATCACCGCATCTCGGGGGTAGGAAATCCAAGCCGCGCCGCCCACCTTCGCTCTATTCTCGGTGAACAAGCAGTTTGCGATGAAGAGCACGTCCTCCATGGAGTGGAAGGCGCCGCCTTCTGTAGCGATGTTGCGCGCGAAAACGCACCCTTGCAGGCGGCAGCCGGCCGAATTGTAGTTTGATGAATGGACAGCGCCGCCCATCTGGGCCTGGTTATCCTCGAGGATGCAGTCAGTCATGTGGAGGCTATGCATGCCGACATCCACTGCGCCACCTGCCATCGTAGCGGCATTCCCCACGAACTCACAGCGGAGCGCCGAGACGGCCTTGACGTTGGTCATGCAAGCGTCCGCGCAGGCAAGGCCGCCTCCATGGACAGCGGTGTTGCCATCGAAGCGGCAATCGATCAGGGATCCGTTGCCCGCCTGGACATACAAACCACCGCCTCGCTGGGCAATGTTAGCCACGAAAGCACAGCTGACGATTTCGAGCTCGAATCCGAAGTCGCTGCCAGAGGCAGCGATGCCGCCGCCTGTGCTGGCGAAGCCGTTCCTGAAGGTGATGCCCTCGATGTGAGCGTGCATGGGCTTCACGGTGGGATTGTGGGCGTTCATGATGCGCCCGAGTCCAACGGCATCAATCGTCACGGCAGGTTCGTTGCGGCCCTCGCCCAGGACCGTGATCCCATCCTTGAGTTCGATGTCGTGCTCGTAGTAGGTCCCAGGCGCGATCAGCACGGTGTCGCCTGCCTGCGCGGCGGCTACTCCGGCGTGAATCGACTGCGCATCGGCTGGGACCCGGACAACCGCAGCGAGGCTCTGGGCTGGAAGCCACAGCACTGAGCTTGCCACAAGCAGCGCCCCTCCACGCGCCCTCTTCATCACCCACCTCTTTCGGCGACATCGTCCTAGCGGAGCATCACGAGCTTGGTAGTGACTGACTGGCCGGGAAGCTCCAAGCGGGCGAAGTAGACACCACTGGGCAACACCTGTCCGGCCGCATCTCGGCCATCCCAGGTCAGGACGAACTGGCCGGTCGGCAGCGTCCCCTCGTTTAGGCAGATGAGTTCACGACCACTCAGATCGTACACCACGAGGCGCGCAGGCCCGGACTTGGGGAGCGCGTACCGCAGGTGTGCGATGGGATTGAAGGGGTTGGGGTGGGCCGAGAGCGAGAGCACTGCTGAAGTACTACCATCGAGTGCGATGGTCTCGCTGCGGAGTGGAGCCCATGTCGCACTGTCGCCCTCGCGGCTGTAGAGCGTATAGCGCCAGATGCCTCCGTCGGCTAGCTCCCCGCGATCATCCAGGGCACGCCAAGCAAGTCCGCCCATCCCCAAGGGCGCGAACGGAACCTGAACTTCGCCGCCTATGGACTTCACCGCGGTCAGGCGGAGGTTCACTGCCTCGGCAGGTTCGGCGAGCAGCCAGTCGATCTGTACGCCCGATTCTGTCTCGGTGAGAGTGAAACTGCTCAGGGCCACGGGCACAGCATCGCAGCCCGTTCCCAGCGCTCCGATGAGCACGCCACATGAGTTGTTCTCAGGACAGCAGGGCGAGGCGATGGCAAGCTCAAAGGCTCCCGCCGGGGCGTCGCAGAACAGCGGGTCCTCGCAGAAATTGCCAGCACTGCCGCAGGGTTCAGGCAGATCCTCTCCGGCATTGGAGGGAAGATTGGCGAAGAAGTCGCAGCAGCTAACAGAGACCGAGGCGTCGCCGGAGCGGGCGACGCCTGTGCCACTTGGCGTGCTGCTGATGATTGCGTTGCGCAGTGTCAGGACGCAAGGGTTGGAGGAGAGGGCTTCGTAGGCGTAGGCCGCACCGCCCGTCGATGCAGAGTTGTTCCAAAAGGCCGAATTCTCCAACGTAGCATCGCAGTACGAGTAGTCCCACGAATTCGGGCTAATGGACCCGCAGCCGAACCCACCCCCGGCTAGAGCCTGATTCCCGCTGAAGACGCCGTTGGTGATGGTCGTCGTGCAGGTACTTGGGCCGTGTCGCGTAGAGGAGATCGCTTCAGCCCAAACTGCACCACCGTTTCCGCCGCAGCTGTTGTCCCAGAAGAGGCATCCATCGGCGAGCAGGCTCATCGTGGCCGTGTGCGGTGGATAGGACGAGCTGTGGGATTCCACACCGAGCCCGCCACCGTTGCCGTCGGTCGAATTCGCCCTGAACTCCCCAGCAACGAGTCGAATCGTCAGCGATGCCCGCTTAGCCCAGGCGTTGATACCGCCCCCCTCAGCACCGGCATGATTGCCCACGAATCGCGATTGCACGATATCTACCTCTCCCGAGAAGCCGTCGACGGCGTGCAGGTAGATGCCGCCCCCTGACTCCGATGCTATGTTATCTCTAAGATCGACCCGGTTCAGCCGCAGGCTCGAATTGTAGCAGTAGATTGCACCGCCTTCGTCTGCAACTCCGTCACGGAGCGTGAGATTCTCGATCCGAATGCTGCCGGCGGAGATGAGATCGAGAATGCGCCCCTGATGGTCGGCATCGACGACCACATCCCCTGGGTTGCCTCCCATCCCGATGATGGTGAGGTTCGGTACACAGGCGAGCCCATGCTCCTTGTAGACGCCTGGGGAAATGAGGATTGAGTCCCCGCTGGTCGCTGCAGCGAATGCAAGTTCGATCGTTGCGAACTCGGCCGGAACGTAGAGGGCGGTACTTGTCGCGAGCGCTTCTGTTGTGAGCGCCAAACCGTGCAGCCTGCCGCCGATGATGGCTACAATACCTTGGTTTGGCAGCGGATCCACATCCGTCGCTCCGTGCTGGCTCCAAGCTGCGGCAGTGCCATCATCCCTTAGAGCGAGGCTATGGTACCAGCCCGCCGCAATCGCGGTGAATCCCCCGTTTGAGGAGGGCAGCTCGGAGTAGTCTCCCCATGCGACGATGCTGCCATCCTGTTTCAGTCCGAGCCCATGCAGATAGCCAGCCGCGATGGCGAGGAAGCCCGAGTTGGGTTCGGGTACATCGCACTGCCCGACAAAGTTGCCGCCCCAGGTCACGATGCTTCCTTCAGCCTTCAGCCCCATGCTGTAGTGCGCCCCGCCGGCCACGGCAATCCAGTTAGCATTGGGCTCTGGTACAGCAACTTGGCCCCAATCGTTCTGCCCCCAGCCGACGATGCTGCTGTCGGCGCGCAGGCCAAAGCCCGTATTGCCGCCAGCGGCAACCGCAACGAAACCCGTGTTGGGCTCCGGTGCATTGCATTGGCCGGCTGCATTGTTGCCCCAGCCGATGATCGAGCCATCGGACTTTAGCCCTAGGCTATGCTCGAAACCTGCCGCTACCGCGATGAACCCGGCGTTCGGTGGCGGCACATCGCACTGCCCTTGCTCGTTCTTGCCCCATGCGGCGATCGAACCGTCCGCTCTCCGGCCGAGGCTGTGGTACTCCCCCGCTGCGATGGCGATGAATCCTTGGTTCGGCTGGGGAATCCCCAACTGCCCGAAGCTGTTGTCACCCCAGGCGAGGATTGACGCGTCGCCAAGTGCGGTGACTGCACTTCCACAAGCTGCGAGCACGCCGCAGCAGAATCCCAGGAGAAGCTGAACTCTACGCATCCCGCCCTGACCTCCCGCGTTTGACGCGCTCTGCTTGGAACTCGAACAGCAATTCTACCAATTCGTGGACATCCTTGACTCTCCGAAAGTGCGTTCTTGGCAACCGGCGTACGGATGGCCTCGCGGCCTTCATGCCTTCTGCATTGGCTTTGGTGTGCCGTGCTACTTCGAGCTCGCCGAGTCCTGTGAGTCGCTGCCCCATGCGTTCCCCGTACCAGAGGAAGTGGTCGATGGCAGACATGTCCCTGGTAAGCACGGCCCAGACGACACAGGCACTTGGATAGCGGGCCAGTCTGGTGTGGACGAACTGCTGTGCCGTCCTAGCGCCGGTAGTAGTTGACTTGATCTGGAGGTACCTGACCCTTCCTTCGCAATCGATGACCACATCGTAGCCGGCTTGACCGGGAATGGGCTTCAAGACCTCGGCAACACGGCTGCTCTGCCAGAGCGTCGTGAGCAGTTCCGCCAGTAGAAGGTGTTCGGCGAGGGCCTCTCGATAGGATGAAGCCTGGCTGTCGCGGGTGGCGCCCATCGGAGCCTCCAAATCATAGGAGAAACGAAGCGTTCACCATCCCAGAGAGGACCCGATCCCCCGGCTGTTTGGGCAGGCATTGCAGCGCCTCGACAACTGGAGAGGTCGCAGTGCACGGAACGGTGTTAGAAGGAATCGCGAAGTCTGCTACCGCAACCCCGCCGGCACGGCGTGCACCAGCACGCGGCTCCAGTAGCGCTGCTCGGCAGGGGTGCCGCCGCCAATGGCGTAGAGGCCGGAGGAGTCGGTGCGGATGAGCCAGAGGTCGTCGTCGCCGGCGCCGTAGGACCTCGTGGTGGCGCAGACGAGGAAGCCGCGGTCCCGCGCGGCCTCGAGCCAGAGCGCGGCTTCGGCCTCGGGGCCGCCGAAGCTGCGCTCCCAGAGCACGTTGCCCTCGGCGTCCAGGCCCAGCAGCCAGACGTCGTCCTGCTCCCGCCCGGGCGCCGTGGAGCCGGCGATCACGAGGCCGCCGTCGGCGAGCACGATGCCGCGCGCGAAGGTCTCCGGGCCCTCGCCGCCGTAGCGGCGGCTCCAGCGCGGCTCGCCGTCGGCGGCGAGCTTCAGCAGCCAGCCGTCGTTGAAGTCCAGCACCTCGTCGCGAAGAGTGCTGCCCAGCAGGTAGAAGTCGCCATCGCGGGCCGGCAGCAGCATGCCGCCGCTCTGCGCCAGCGAATCCCCGTAGGTGCGGTCCCAGAGCACAGCGCCCGCGGCATCGGTGCGGATCACCCACAGATCGCTGCCACCGGCGCCGAAGGACGCCGTGGTGCCGCCCAGCAGGTAGCCTCCGTCCGCCATCTGCAGCAGCGACACGCCAGTGTCCTCGCCCTCCCCGCCGTAGTGCTGGTCCCACTCGCGCCGTCCGCTTGCGTCCGTTTTCACGAGGTAGACCGAGCGCGGCCCCTTGCCGAAGCTGCGCGTGTAGCCGACCACCGCGTAGCCGCCGTCGGCCGTGCAGATCACATCGCGGCCGTTGTCCCAGCCGTGCTCGGTGCCCCAGCGGCGATCGAAGAGCACCTCGCCCTCTGGGCTCACCTTGAGCAACCAGAGATCGGCGAAGGCGCTGCCCGCGTAGCCGGTGCAGACGTAGTTGCCGTCGGGCGTCGGGCGGATGCTGTTCAGGCCGTCCCAGCCATCGCCGCCGTAGGTGCGCGACCACAGCTCGTCGCCTGTCGCGCTCAGCCTCACGAGCCAGCCGTCGCTGCTCCGCCCGGGGCTGCTGCCGAAGGAATAGGTCGTGCTGGCGAGCAGGTAGCCGCCGTCCGGCAGGTGCAGGGCCGCGCCCTCGCTCTCGTTCAGCGTGCCCCCGTGGACGCTGCGCAGGCGGAAGCGCACGTAGTAGAGCGGCTCGCCCGCGTCGAGGATCTCCAGCTCGTAGGTGCCGGCCCCCAGGAAGCCCGCCGGCAGGTCCAGGCGCAGCTTCTCCGCGCCCGCGGCGGCCCGCGCGGGGTCGATCTCTTCGGTCCAGAGCATTTGCCCGTCCGGCAGCCGGCTGATCTGCGCGACGAGGGGGCGCGCCTCCGTGCCCGCCGTGCGCAGCGGCGAGAGTGGCACCTCGAGCGCCACCGTGGTCGGGGCGCTGGCGTCGAGGCTGCCCTCCACCGGCTCGGCCTCCGCGGGGTCGAAGTGCTCCGGCAGTGCGAGCGTGGCCTGGGCCTTGTCCGGCGCCCCCACGCGCCACAAGGCGCCCCAGCGCCAGCCGACTAGCACCGCCACCAGCACGAGCCCC
>VGXI01000058.1 GCA_016873475.1 bacterium
GGGGCCGCGCCGCCATAGTAGAGGAAGATCTCGCCCTGATCGCTGTCGTACCCCGGCGCACCGATGAGCACATCATCGAACCCGTCGCCGTTCACGTCGCCCGCACTCGCCACCGAGTAGCCAAGCAGGGTCTGGGTAGCATGGCTGGCAGACGACCAGTCGGCGTTGGCCGCTGTCCCCGCGGCGCCGAGCCCCGAGGCGCCGTTGCCCCCGCCAGGCGCACCGCCTAGCCAGAGGTAGGCACGACCCTCGGTTTCGTTGGGCCAGTCCCCCATCTCGGGCGCACCGACGAGAATGTCATGGTAGCCGTCGGCGTTGATGTCGCCGGCGCAGCTCACACTCTGCCCGAACTTGCCCATCCCGGAGAGAACGCCGGGCCTCGCGCTCCAGGCGGCGCCGCCCCCTAAGCCGCTTGCACTGCCGAGATAGACGTTCACCCGTCCCCAGCTCTCCCCGGCGCCGTTGTCGTAGTTCGGGATGCCGACGATGGCGTCGCTGTAGCCATCGCCATTCAAGTCCCCGGCTGTGCCGAGGCTGAAGCCGAACTGGGCCTGCGCTACGTTCGGCTCCGCCGTCCAGGCCGGCGAACTCACCAGGGGATCGATGATGATCGGATAGCGAGCGTCGCGGTCATCAACCTCGATTCGCAGGCAGTCCGCCGCGAGCACGAGCGACGCCGGGAGCAAGCGCTCCGTCGCATCGTAGGCGACCAAGCCAGCATAGCGGAGGGTGACCGCGACCTCGCCCGCGAGCGCGAAGTCGATGCTCGACTCGGTGGCGCGCGCGATCAGGTTTCCGCCGAGCAGCGCCTCGACTTGCAGGGGACCCTCGCCGGGTGGTGCGGCGACAAGCGTGAAGCCCTGCTCCAGACCATCCGGGCGGTTCTCGTACCATTCCAGGCAGTCGGGGCGGCGGTACTCGACTCGGGGCCCCGCCGCAATGGGCGAAACAGGGACCACGGGCCGCATGGCGGCTGGGCGCCCCCAGGCTCGCGTCTGCAACTGCCAGCTCCAGGCCCGCTCCCCGGGCACTCGTGCCCGCACCCGAATCCCCGTCTCCGTGAAGTCGACGCGGAGATTCTGCGCGCGATTGGGTGCCGCCAGACCCCACTCCAGCGGCACCGCCGCGTACTCGCCCGTGGCAATCGTCGCCTGGATCCGCGTCCACCAGTCTCCGGGAGCTGGGCCGAACGCGTGCGCGATGACCGGCGCGAGAACCAGCACGCCGAGGACAATGACGAGCAAAGCGAGGAATCGCGACCTACGGACGTCGCAGGCAATGTACATGGCCACCCTCCCGGATCGTGGTTGCTCGACTCACCGCCTAGCGGGCGGCGGCGATCACGGGATTCGAGCCCGAAGCTTGCCCGCAAATCACAGACTGGAGCACTTCTGTGTAAGCGAACCGACGAAATCAGGGAATCGACAGGGTGGCGATCGGGGAGTGTGCGAGCACCGCTCCTTCCGCCGTCGCGAGTGCCGTGACCTGCCAGGCGAATGGCGGCGCTGCCTTCGCGCGCAAGCGCGCCGCATCGACCCGCAGCAAGGTATCGGCGAGGCTCGCGCGCAGCAGTGACCGGAAGTCGGCGTCCCAAATATCGACGCGATAGCGCGCTGCCCCGGCCTGGGCCCGCCAGCTGAGCCGCAGCGTGTCCGCTGCCTCTCTCCCCACCGGGAGGAGCAGGATCGTTGCGGGCATCGGCTCACCGCGCCAACGCGGGGTGGTCTCACGCGGGCGCCAGCCCCATTCGTCGACGACCGCGAAGAGGACGCCGGCCAGCGCCAGGCTCGCCGCGACACCCCAAGCAAGGCGGGGGCGGCGCAGCCAGTTTGGCCGGCGATCGGCGCCAGCGCCCCGCAGTTCCGCTGCAAGTGCCAGCTGGAGACGCCACGCGGCATCATCGGGGCGGCTGCCCGCCGGGCGTGAGCGGTCGTGCAGAAACTCCTCGAGCTGCTCCAGTTGGGTCTGGCAGCGGGGACAGCCCAGGAGCGCCTGCCGAGCAGGCGCCGTCGGCGGGAGATCTACCAGGGTCTCGAGGTCCCGAGTGGACAGGCAGCGGTGGTCGACCTTCATGCGCTTCCTCCTCGTTGCCCCTTTGGCGCAGCCTCCAGGGTAGCCCGCAGCTTGCGGCGGGCGGTCTGCAAGACGCCGCGCGCACCCGTGGCGAGGGAACTGTTAAGGCGGCGCGTGATCTCCTCCACCGGT
The DNA here is from genome assembly GCA_016873475.1 of bacterium. Taxonomy (NCBI): domain Bacteria; species bacterium. Next base: position 2,206 of record VGXI01000058.1, read on the forward strand.
AGACCTTCGACATAGCGGTACCAGACGGCAAGCCGCTCCACCGGACTAAGGACGTCATTCAGGAGCGCGAGCAAGGATTCCTCGCGCTCGCGCGCCTCGAGGACGGTTGCCGCGTCCGGCCACGCAGAGCCGAGCCCATCGGGATCGATCTCCGGGTCCCGGGTCAGGCGGGGGCGACGCAGAGCTCGCGCGCACCGATTGCGCGTGAGCGTGAAGAGCCAGGTCGAGTAGCGGCTCTCGCCACGAAAGCTGTCCAGGGCTCGGTAGGCGGTCAGCATGACATCCTGCGTCAGATCGAGAGCCGACTCATGGTCCCGCGTCCGGCGGAAGCACCAGAGATAGACTTGCTCCTGGTAGCGAGCGTAAAGCTGGGCGGCGGCCGCCCGTGCCGACGCGCTGCCCGGCGCCTCTCGCTGCCGACGGATCAGCTCCTCGTCGGCGAGTAGCGATCCGCCGCCGAGTGCGCTTCTCTGGGAGTCACGCTTCGCCCGGGAATCACGCATGCCGGCCTCCCGGAGAGCGCGCGCGGAGATAGCGCCAGACGGGCAGGCCGGCCGCGGCGAGGAGAACAAGGGCGAGTAGGGCCAGCGGCAGCCGCCGGCTCGGCGCCCGCGGCAGAACGAGGGGGACGCTTCCGTCACCGATGAGCAGGAAGCCAGCCCAGTGTCCGGGGGTGGGCCCGGGCGCGTCCTGACGCATCGCGAGCTGCGCCAAGCGCAGGGCTTCCGTGATCGTTACGCCACGGTCGAGTTCCGTGTAGAAGCGCCGTGTGAATGCCGGCATGAGGTCATCCCGCACTGGCCAGAGACTGGCGAGAACGGCGGGAACACCGGCCGCGAGGAAGGCGCTGCTCAGTCCCAGCACGCCTTCGCCAGAGACGATGGTGCCGCCGGCGGACTCGCAGCCGGCCAAGACGGCGAGACCTGCGGACAGCCGGGTCCCCGCGATCTGGGCTGCCGGCAGGACCTGGGCCGAGTCCCCCGCCGCCGCTCCGGCGAGCAGGAGCGCCGAGCGCCACGGATGCTGGTCGTCGAGGCGAGTATGGGCGGCGAAGTGCATCACCCTGAATGCGTCGAGAGCCGCCGGGTCCAGCGGCGACTGCTGAAGCCCGTCGATACCCCAGGTGGTCACGCCCTTGTAGCGGCCGCGTAGCCAACGCCCCTCGGCGAGGGCCCCCGGATAGGGATCGCCACCTTCCGGCTGCCGACCCGCGACGACGAGGAGGCTGCCTCCGCCACGGACCGCCGGAGCTCCATGGGCGATCCGGAGATCAGCGAGCAGGCTTGCCGAGGGCAGCGTCAGCACCTCGTGGGTCGACAGCAAGGGTCCATCCGCGCCGACCTCCAGGATGGCCAGCGGAATGAGGTTGAGCGCCCCGTCGGGTGAATAGAGGATACGGCGATTGCGACGCAGGAGGTCTGCGGCGCCGCCCAGGAGCGAGCGTCCGAGTTGCTGGCACACCGCGCGGATGAAGGCGGTGTCCGCAGTTGCTGGCGCCTGGGTTAACACTTCGCGCAGGCGTTGCAGGCGCCACTCCAGATCGTTGCTGCCGAGCCGGGGCCGCAGCACCCGGCACTCCCGCCGATCGACAGCGAACAACAGCAGGGAGTCGGGACCGACAAAGGCATCGAGCAGGAGTTCTCCCTCCTTGAGGAGGCTCCCCTGGAGATGCGCTGCGGTGAGCGTCTCGCCGCCGACCGCTTCATTGCCACTGGCGGCAGGACCCAGCAGCCGTTCCCGCAGGGTACGCGCCTTGAAGCGCTGGAGGAGCGCGAAGGTCGCCTGCTCGCGATCGGCTTCCGCGCGAATCGCCGGCCCCGCGAGCTGAAGCTGGGCGAGATCGGCGAAGAGCTGGCGAGCGTTGCCGCTCCACTGCTCGCGCCACTCCGGATCCTGGGACCGGGTCCGCGCGCGCTCCCAGACCGCAACTGCGCGCTGTAGCAACGCCATTGCGCTATCGGGCTCGGCGAGCTTGAGGTAGCAGCGTCCGGCCAAAGCGAGCGGAGCCAACTGTCCCCCGGCTTCGGCGAATCTCCGCGCCAGCGACTCGGCACGGCGGAAGTGCAGGAGCGCAGCACGAGGTTGGTCGCTGGCCAAGAACAGCTCGCCGTGAACCCGCTCGGCCTCGAGCTCGGTTCCGGTCGAGAGCCGCTGCCGGAGTGGTGCGACCCGCTCGGCCAGAAGGGCAAGTCCCTCGGCGCAGCTGTCCATCTCCGCCAGGGTCTGGGCGAGGTGCATCAGAGAGCTGGCGATCTGGTCGGGTGAGCAGGGGGAGAGTGGAGTCAGTGAGGCGCGATAGTGGGCCGCGGCCTCCGGCAGGCGACCTTGCCGCCGGCGGACGTTCCCAAGCTGCTCCAGCAGCATTGCCCGGTGGACAGCATAGCCCTCCTCGGCGCACATGCGCAGCGCTTCCTCGAGCATCGCCGCCGCCTCGGCAAAGCGACCCAGATTCGTGAGTGCGGTGGCGGTGTTCTTCGCCGGGATGATGCACCCCTCGGGGTTGCCATGGTCCCGATGCAGCGCATAGGCGCGGCGAAAGGCGCCCAAGGCCGCTGCCGGATCGCCGAGAGCGAACATCAAGGTCCCCAGGTTGTTCAGGGCATGGCCTTCGCTGAAGGGGTCCTTGAGCAGCCGGCTTTCTTCTGCGACGCGAGCGTAGCAGGCCGCTGCTTGCGCGAAGTCACCGGCGCCGTTGTGGCAGCGGCCGAGACCGGTCAGCGCGATCAGCGCGAACCGGCGGTTTCCGAGCCTCTCAAAGAGAACGAGGGAGCGTTCGTAGCCTATCCGCGCCACCTCGAGATCGCCGGCCTGGAGGTCATCGTAGGCCAGCGTCAGTCGCGCGTAGGCCTCGTGGGCTTCGTCGCCGCGGCGAAGGGCGCTCGCCAGGCTGGTCGCGGCCAGTCGCCGGACTTCCGCCCGGCGGCCCTGGAGTTCGAGGGCCACCGCCAGCCAACGGTGCAGCCGCGCCCAACGCAGGCTGTCGGTCTCGGCGGGGAGCACCGCGAGCGCCGCGCGCAGGGCGGCTTCCGACGCGCGCCCCTGCCCGATCGTCGCCAGCACGCGTCCTCTCGCCAACTGGAGATCCGGGAAGCAGGGGCGCCCGGCGGGCGAAGCCAGCAGGCTGTCGAGCAGCGCCAGCGACTCCGCGGCGCGCTGCCGCAGGAAGAGGGAGTCGGCCCAGGCCAGGCGCTCGCGCGCCGCAGCAGTCTCGGCGCCGAAGACAGGTGCGGGGGGCGATTGCCCGAGCCCGATGCAGACGAGGAGGAGGAGACCGAAGCGCCAGCGCCCTCCCGCCTCACCGGGCAGCGGGGATCTCATTTCAATAACACGAGCTTCTGACTCGCGGCCCGGCCGCCGGTCTGAAGCCTGATGATGTAGAGCCCGCTCGCAAGCAGCCGACCTTCGCCATCCCGGCCGTCCCAGACCACGGCCTGTGATCCTGCCGGGCGGGAGGCGCCCGCGAGCAGACGGCGCTGGCACCGGCCGCTGCAATCGAGCACATCGAGATCGACGCGCGCTGGCGAGTCGAGAGCAAAACGGATCGTCGTGCTCGGGTTGAAGGGATTGGGCTGGGCGGGCAGCAGCGCGAAGGTCGCCGGCGCCTCGCCCACCGGCGTCGACCCCTCGCTGACGAGCAGGTGCTGATCCGCGGCGAGCGCCGTCAGCCGCTGCAGGATCCCGCTCGGCCAGCGGATGAGCAGGCTGTCCACGCCGCTGGCCGCGCCGAGCCCGAAGTGCAGGGTCGGCGCGTTCTGGGAGAGGTAGCCGGCGTCGCCGCCGAGGGCGCGCGTCACGCGCAGCGCGCCCGCCACGGCCGTGACCCGGGCCCCGAGTCCGAGCCGGTTGCTCGCCGTGCCGACGAGGTCCACGCTCAGCCAGTGTCCGCCCGCCGTGTCGTTGCGCAGCAGGCGGTTGGCGCGATCGCTGTAGGCGACGTAGAGGTCGAGGTCGCCGTCGGCGTCGAAGTCGGCCCAAGCGGCGCCGGTGCCCGCGCCCTCGCCCCCGAGCACGGGATGCGTCGCGTCGGCGAAGGCGCCGCCGCCGAGGTTGCGGAAGAGCCGGCTGGCCCCGTTGTTGACGAGGTAGAGATCCAGCCAGCCGTCGCCGTCGTAGTCCGCCCAGGCGGCGCCGCGGCCGGCGCCCGCGTCGTCGAGGGGCGCGGCCGTCATGTTCGCGAAGTGCCCGCCCTCGTTGCGGTAGAGCCGGTTCGCCCCGTCGTTGACGACGTAGACGTCCAGGTCGCCGTCGTTGTCGCAGTCGCCCCAGGCGGCGCCGAAACCGTTACCGGCATCGCCGAGCCCCGCCGCCGCCGTCTGGTCGCTGAAGCTGCCGCCGCCCTCGTTGCGGTAGAAGATGTCCGCGCTGTGGCGCACGAGGTGCAGGTCGAGGTCGCCGTCGCCGTCCGCGTCCACCCACTCCGCCGAGCGCCCCCAGCCGCTGTCGCCCAGCGGCGGCGCCGTGGCGTCGGCGAAGCTGCCGTCGCCCACATTGCGCAGCAGGCGATCGGCGATGTAGGCGTTGACCAGATAGAGATCGATCAGCCCGTCGCCGTCGTAGTCGCCCCAGGCGAGATCGCTGGTGTACTGCGAGGGCGCCAGCGGCGCGGGCGTGATGTCCGCGAAGGTGCCGCCCTCGTTGCGGAAGAGCAGACTGCCCTGGCCGCCCGTGCGCGCGAGGGCGAGGTCGAGGTCGCCGTCGTTGTCGATGTCCGCCCAGGCGGCGCCGCGGCTGAAGCCGCTGACGTCGATGGGCGGCGCGCCGCTGCTGGCGAAGTTGCCATCGCCGAGGTTCGTGAAGAGCCGGTTCGGGCTGCCCGAGTTGCTGAGATAGAGGTCCGGGCGGCCATCCCCGCCGGCGTCGCCCCAGGCGACCGCCTGGCCGTTGCCGGGATCGGCGACCGGCGCCGTGGAGAGATCGCTCCAGGCACCGCCGCCGAAGATCCCGAAGCGTGGACTCCAGGCGAAGCGGCCGTCGTCGCCGACGACCTTGATGCGGAAGTCGCCGCCCGTGCCCCAGGCCGGGTCGACGGGCCCGGCCGGCGTCTCCTGGCCGTCGTTGGCCGTCCAGTCGGCGAGGCGGGCGACGAACTGCGTGTCGGCGTAGAGGTCGAGCACGACGCTCGCGCCGCTCGCACCGCTCCAGGTGACGGTCGTCATCGGCTCGCCGTGGGTCCAGATGGCGCCGGCCGGTGGCGCGCTCACGGTGAAGTAGCCGAGCGGCTCGATCCCGATCACCATCCCCTCGGCCAGGTGGTCGCAGCCCGACCAGGGGCAGTAGACCTCGTCGAGGGCGTACCAGAGGCTCTGGCTGCCGCCCCAGCCGTAGTTCATGTGGTAGTAGCGGGCACCGGCCTCCTCCTGGTAGCCGTCGCAGATGATCGAGTGGCTGGTGATCCGGTAGTGCATCGGCCGCGGCGGCAGGGCGTCCAGCTCCGCGCGGATGTGGGCCCACCAGCTGTCGGCCGTGTGCTGGCTGCGGTTGATGAACTCGGTCGTCGCCGCGCAGCGGAAGTAGCTGGGGTAGACCTGGGCGCCGAGCTCCACGTAGCTGCCCGAGGCGCAGACGCCGTAGTCCATCTCGAAGGCGACACCGACTTCGTAGTTCAGCTCCGCGGCGGCCGCCGCTTGCTGCGCGGTGTAGCCACTCGAGTAGGAGACGAGGATGCTCCCCCAGTCGTAGGCGTCCCCGAACTCGGCCTGCAGCAGTCCACCGCCGGCCTGACCGCCGCAGGACCCGTCGCCGCCCCAGTAGTAGCTGTGCGAGCCGCTGCCGTAGCTCGGGTAGTTCCAGTACTTGAGGATCATCGCCGCCGAGGTCGCCACGCAGCCCACCACGCAGGTGCCGCCGTCGCCCTCCGGGCAGTCATTGTTGAAGGGGGCGCCCTGGTGCCAGTTGCTGAGCACCAAGGGGCCGACCGCCGACTCGCGCGCCGCCGGCGCCTCGCCGGCCAGCAGCGCCGCCCAGGCCGCCCGGGCGCGATCGGCGGCGGGATCCAGGCCGGGCGCCGGCGCTCCGCGCTCGGCGAGCAGGGCCTGCGTGAGGCCGAGCGTCTCCCGCAGCAGCGCGGCGCAACCGCCGGTCGCGGTCGGATCGAGATCGGTATCGAAGGAGAAGGCCTTGATCGGCGGCAGCTCGCGGGCCGCCGAGACCAGCAGGTGCCCCTGGGGCGCGAGCGGCAGGCGCCAGCCGAGGAGCCGCCCCTTGTCCGCCCAGAGCAGACAACCGAGGATCCGGTGCCCGACTGCCTCGCCCTGGCTCTGGCGGGCGGCCAGCCAGATCTGACCCGCGCGCAGCGCCTCCGCGTGGCCGACGGCCTTGGATTCGGCAGCCAGAGGGGCGCCGGCGAGGAAGAGTAGACCGAGGGCGAGCCAGATCGGGCGCTGTGGCATGGGGGCCTCCGCGAGGGGGTGATCGCCTCAACTATAGCAGAGCGCTCCCGCCACCGGCTAGCACGACGCTGGACAGGCCGCGGCCGGCGGGCCTAGTCTGCCGGCGTCGCCAGCAGGAGGCCGCCATGCGCAAGACGAAGATCGTCGCCACCATCGGCCCGGCCTCGGACTCGCCGGCCCTGATCGCAGCCCTCATCGAGGCCGGCCTCGACGTGGCGCGGCTCAACTTCTCCCACGGCACCCCGGCCGAGCATCGGGCGAAGATCGCGGCCCTGCGCGAGGCCGCGGCGCGCCTGGACCGGCCGGTCGCGATCCTGCAGGACCTCGCCGGGCCGAAGATCCGCATCGGCGAGGTGGCGGGCGGCGCGGTCCGCCTCGAGGCCGGCGCCGAGTTTCGCCTGCGGCCGGGGGCCGGCCCCGGCGACGCCGGCGGCGTCGGCGTCAACACGCCGAGCCTCATCGCCGAGGTCGAGCCCGGCGACCACCTGCTGCTCGCCGACGGCGCCCTCGAGCTCGAGGTGCTCGCGCACGCGGGGGAGGAGCTCGTCACGCGCGTGCTGGTCGGCGGCCTCCTCGGTTCGCGCAAGGGCATCACGCTGCCCAGCCGCAGCCTGAGCGTCGCCAGCCTCACCGAGAAGGACAAGACCGACCTCGCGCTCGGCATGGAGCTGGGCGTGGACTTCGTTGCCCTCTCCTTCGTGCGCAGCGCCGAGGATCTCGCCGCCTGTCGGCGCGTGATGGCCGTTCACGGCGAACCGCTGCCCTTGATCGCCAAGATCGAGAAGCACGAGGCGCTCGCCAACATGGACGCCATCGTCGCCGCCGCCGACGGCGTCATGGTCGCCCGCGGCGACCTCGGCGTCGAAACCCCGCTCGCCCGCGTGCCGGCCGTGCAGAAGCAGCTCATCGCCAAGTGCAACCGCGCGGGCATCCCGGTCATCACCGCGACGCAGATGCTCGGCTCGATGGTGACGAGCCCGCGCCCGAGCCGCGCCGAGGTGACGGACGTCGCCAACGCGATCCTCGACGGCACCGATGCCGTCATGCTCTCCGAGGAAACGGCCACGGGTGCCCACCCGGTGGCGGCCGTCGCGATGATGGACCGCATCGCCCGCGAGACGGAGACCGTCTTCCCCTACGCGACCTGGGGCGAGCGTGTGGCGCACAGCGCGCGCCAGGGTCTGCGCGAGGCCGTGGCCCAGGGCGCCTGCGCGCTCGCCGAGGCGATCGATGCCGCGGCGATCATCCCCTTCACGCGGACGGGCGGCACGGCGCAGCTCGTCGCCAAGTACCGGCCACGGGTGCCCATCCTCGCCCCCTGCTCGCTCGCGGCCACGCGCCGGCGCCTGGCGCTCAGCTGGGGCGTGCTGCCGCTGGCCAGCGAGCGCTTCGCCGACAGCGAAGCGATGCTGCGCCATGCCTGCGAGGTGGCGAAGGCGACGGGGCTCGTTGCCAGCGGCCAGCGTGCCGTACTCACCGCCGGCCTGCCCGTGGGCGCCGAGGGCGTCACGAACACCATCCGCGCGGCGGTGCTGGACTAGGCCGGGCGTCGATGGGGGGAGGAGAAGGATGCGCACGCTGCTCTTGAGCGGCTTGCTGCCGGCGGCCCTCGCGGCGACCACCCAGGCGTAAGTGCAGCCCTTCATCGGCCTCTTTGCCAACGAACAGGCGAGCCGCTGCGAGGCGGAAGCGCCACCGTTCGCCCCGGTTCGGCTTTTCGCCCTTGCGGTCCTGCCCCCGGACCTCCCAGGCATTACGGCCTGTGAGTTCCGGATCGCGAACCTAGAGCCGGATCAAGGCGCTCTACTAGCCGGGATTCGCCGCGAGGCTGCGCTCGTGCGGCATCGGCGCGCGGCGTGCTCGGAAGAAGGCGAAGGGCGTCGCGTAGAGCAGGTTGGAGACGCGCGAGGTGTAGATGTCCGCGTGGCGCTCGACCTGGCGGGCGAAGTAGCTCTTGTCGTTGCCGCTGGCCATGAGCAAACCCCAGCGCGCGTTCGCCAGCTCCCCCGCCGCCTGGGCGATCGGCGTGATCTCGGCATCGAGGGCCAGCAGGGCCTCGCGCTGGGCCTGCAGCCGCTGCTCGAGCGCTTTGAGCGGCTCCTCGCGCGGCGGCGCCGCACCCTCGCGTCGATTGAGCACCCGCAGGCGCAGGTGCGAGAGCGCGCGTTCCATCTCCTCCTTGCGTGCCATCAGCGCCGCCAGCACGCGCAGCCCTTCGCTGTAGCCGGCCTCGGCGCGGATCTCGGCCTCCAGCTCGCGGACGACGAGGGCCGTCCGCCAGCGGCGCAGGTTCTTGGACACGTGGACGTCGCCGTAGGCGTGATCCCCCACGTAGAGCACCTGATCCCCCCGCAGGCCGAACATCTGCTCGACCGCTCCCGCGTGGCCGCCGTGGAAGACGCCCCCCGCGCCCGGCGCCCCCACCACCGGCGAGAGCAGGCCGGCATCGTCGACGACGGCGAAGAAGGGCTGCTGGCCGAGGAAGAAGGCCGGCTTGCGGGCCGCGACGATGATGAGGTCGAAGAGCCCGCGCCAGTCGAGCCCGCCCGGCAGGAAGCGGTCGAATGCGTAGGCCATCATCGCCCGCGTGAAGGGCCACTCCGAGTTCGTGACGAGCAGGAGCTTCTTGCCCGCCCGCTTCTGGTCGAGCAGCACCCAGGGGATCTCCGGGTCGAGGTCGACGAAGCGCTCGGGCCGGGCGACGATCTCCGCCTTCAGGCGGCCCTCGAGGTGGGCCTCGTCGAGCACGCGCTTGACGAGGCGATAGAGATCCCCGTAGCCCGAGGGCGCCGGCGCGCGTCCGGCGTCGAGCAGGTCCACGAGCTGCGCGTACATGCTCGCCTCCGAGAGCGAGAAGAGCGTATTCAGAAAGACGAAGCGCGGCTCGGAGAGGTCCACGACCGTCTCGGCGTAGGCCTGGCGCAGGGTCTCGAAGTCGAGCGTGCGCGTGCCGTGCGCGGCGCGCTTGACGTAGCCGAACTGGTTGGCCTTGAGGATGTTGCCCAGCTCGAGGTCGATGATCAGCCCGCGCTGGTACTCGCTCGGCTCGAAGCGGAGCTCCGCCACCGGCCAGCCGAGCCCGCGCAGCTTGCCCCGCATGTGCGAGAAGGAACGCTGCTCCCACTTCTCCACCCGGTAGTGGATCAGCGTGTAGTCCATGTCGTAGCCGATGGCCCTGATCGAGCGCAGGTTGAGCGTTCGATTGCAGAAGATGCCCCGCTCGGCCGGTGGCGGCGCGAGCGGCTGGGCAGGCTGGGGCTGGGTGCTCATCGCGGCGCTCCTGGCGAGGGGGGGAAGCCTAGCGGGGGATGAAGAAGGCGGCCGCTCCGGCGCCCTTGCCGTCGTCGATGCGGGTGCTGAACTCCTCGTCCATGGTCACCTCGTAGTCGTCCGGCTCGAGGTACATGGCGCGCGCGGTCACCGTGCCATCGGCGTCGACCCGGAACTTGACGTAGTTGTAGACGAAGCCGCGCCGGTTGATCAGCGTGGTGTGCGAGAAGGCGAAGTACTCCTGGTCGTTGCCGATGCTGCCGGCGGCGAAGAACTCGCAGGCCTCGATGGCGACGACGCCGATGGCGCTGGGCGCCGGGACGGTGTCGCCGTCCACGCTCAGCGCACAGCGGCCGTAGTCGATGACGAGGCGCACGGCGACCTCCGGGGCAGCAGCCGGAACAGCCTAGCGCGTCGGCGGCGCGAGGCCAAGCCCTCGTCTGCGCCCGCCGCCGCCACCCTGGCGCCAGCGCCTGGTTCGCCGAGGTCTACTACTTCGCCTTCCTCCATTCCGCGAGCCTCGGCCGGGAGTTCGGCTTCTCGGCCCGCAGCGGGAAATGAAAACGGGAGCCCGCCAGCGGCGGGCTCCCGATCATCTCCAGCGCCGGTCGCGCCTCAGGCGCGGCCGCTGCGTGGGCCTGCGGCGCCTAACGGCGCCAGTTGCCCCCACCGCCACCGCGACCACCACCGCCGCGGGTGTCACGGCGCTCTTCGGCCTCGTTGACGCGCAGAGTGCGGCCACCGAACTCGTAGCCGTCCAGCGCGCTCAGCGCCGCGGTCGGGTCCTCCATTTCGACGAAACCGAAGCCACGCGGGCGGCCGGTTTCGCGATCGTTGATCAAGTTGACGGACAGGACGGCGCCGTGCTTCTCGAAGAGGGCCCGGATCTCGTCCACCGTGACGCTGAAGGGCAGGTTACCCACATACAGTTTCTTGGCCATGTCTGCTCCGAATCGCCCCATCACCATGTAATGTCGGGAAGGCGTCGCGAGCCGCTCGCGGGCCTCTACTCCCAAGCTTCTCTCGGATTGGCGCTGAAGAATCGCGGACGCGCAAGCGCGGACGGCATTCTGACAACGGCCGTCGATTGGGCGGGGGCAACGGCCCCTCGATCCTGAGGCGGCTTCTGAACGGGAACCAATATAGCCGAAATCCGCCGGCTTGTCACCGGGTAAACGCCGCCGGTCGCCCGGGACGGTCCGGCGGCCCTAGGCCAGCGCCGGGACTGCCCTGGCCGCAGCGAAGCCGACCAGGCGCCCCGCGTCCTCGTCCCAGAGGCGGAAGCGCAGGCAGCGGAGGCTGGCGCGCAGGGTCAGCGGCGGCACCGCCTGGAACAGCGGGCTCGACTCGTGGCAGGACTGCAGGAAGTAGTTGGGAACCCGGGGACTCAGGTGGTGGATGTGGTGGTAGCCGATGTTGCCCGTCAGCCATTGCAGGAGGCGCGGCAGCCGGTAGAAGGAGGCGCCGGCCAGGGCCTGGTCGAGGTAGTCCCAGTCCCCCGTGCGCTTCCAGTAGGTCCCCTCGAACTGGTGCTGGACATAGAAGAGCCAAATGCCGGCGGTGCCCGCCAGGAGGATCACCGGCAGCTGGATCGCCAGGTAGGCCCTCAGTCCGATCGTCAGGCTGGCCGCGAGGGCGATCACCGCCAGCCCCAGATTCGTCCAGACCTTGCTCCAGCGGGCGCGCTTGCCCTCGCCCCGGTGCCAGAAGCGGTAGTTGAGCAGGAACACGTAGAGCGGCCCCAGGCCGAGCAGAACCAGCGGATGCCGGTAGAGCCGGTAGGCCAGCCGCCGCGCCCGGGAGGCGGCGCGGTACTCGGCGACGGTGAGCGTCCAGATGTCGCCGTCGCCCCGGCGATCGAGGTTGCCCGAACCGGCGTGGTGGCGGGCGTGCTCCTGGCTCCAGCCGGTCGACGGCAGGAAGGCGATCAGGCCCGTGAGATAGCCGACGACGCGATTCGCCAGGCGCGAGCGGAAGAAGGCGCCGTGGCCGCAGTCATGGCAGACGATGAAGCTCCGCACCAAGAAGCCGGCCGCGGTCAGGGCCAGCGGCAGCGTGAGCCAGTAGGACACGCGCAGGCTGAGCGGCATCGCCACCCAGAGCAGCAGATAGGGAAGTACGGAGGTGGCGAGTTGCCCGAGGCTGCGCGCCAGGCTGGACCGCTCGAATGGCTCGACCGCGGCCCGCCACTCGGCCGGGTCGATCGCGCGCGCTGACTGCATGGGACTCCCGGCCGAGGCGAAGCCCTGGCGGCCCGCAGGCCGCCAGGTTTCGTTGTGAAGTGTGGCTACCAGCGACCGCCGCGGCCGCCGCCGCCGCCGCGCTGGCCGCCACCGCCGCTGCGCATGCCGCCGCCGCCGCTGCTACGATCGCGGCGCTCCTCGGCCTCGTTGACGCGCAGAGCGCGGCCGCCCATCTCGTAGCCGTCCAGGGCCGCCATCGCCGCGGTGTGGTTCTCCATCTCGACGAAGCCGAACCCGCGGGGACGACCCGTGTCGCGGTCGGTGATCAGCGCGACGGAGTGGACGGTGCCGTGCTTGCTGAACAGCTCGCGCACCTCGTCCTCGGTCGCCGTGAAGGGAAGGTTGCCCACGTAGAGCTTCTTGGACATCGAAATCTCCGCATCGCCCCAGGTTCGTCGACGGAGACCCGGTCCGCCATCGGTGGCACACCGGTCCTCATAGCTTCTCGGGATTGCCTGCACTGGGCGCGGCGAAGGCCGGCCAGAGGCAGCGGATCGTGATTCGACGGGGGCGAGCGGCGGATCCATCCTCGAGGAGTCGTCTGTCCCACTAAGGTAGCCGAACGCCCCCCGCCTGTCACCGACAAAAAACCCTTCCCGCAAGTGGCCGCCGGCCGTGGCCCAATTCGGAGCGTCTTGTCCGGCGATTGACTTGGCGCGCCGCGAGGCGCAGACTTGTGCCTGGCCCCACCGTTTCGGCACTGCCGCGGCGGGAGGGGATACGCCCCTCCTTCCGCTCGCCGAAGGGACGATGGGTTCGGGTCGTGATGACCAGACGGAGGTGGACAGATGCACCGCTTTGCCTGGCGAGGCCATCGCCCTGTTCTTCTCAGCTTACCCTTCCTGATTGTCTCAATTCTATTACCTTGTGGCCGATCCCTGCCAGTTGCCGGAGAAGGGCTGCCCTCACCCGGGAGCGCGGTCTCCCACTTGCCGCTGGACCCCGGCCACAGCGGCCAGGTCGCGCCGGCCCCCCTCGCCGCGAGTCGAGCCCGGGACACCTGGACCTGGACCGGTGGCCCCCAGGGCGCGGTGGTCATGAGCCTGATCGCGACGCCCCGGGGCACGCTCCTCGCGGGCACGGACAACGGCGGGCTCTACCGCTCCACTGACGGCGGGGACTCTTGGCTGGAAGCGGATCCCTCGCTGGCCTGGCCTTGCTGCAACTACTCGCTCTTCGGGCTCGCCGCGAGCGACCTCGCGGTCTACGCCGGCACCTGGGGCGGCGGCGTCTACCGCTCGGACGACGACGGCCTCACCTGGTACCCGACCGGATCCATCCCCGACGAGTCCTATCCGATCGTCAACGCCCTGGCCGCCTGCCGCTTCGGCGAGACGGTCTACGCCGGCGGCAACTTCGGCATCGCTCGCTCGGACGACGGCGGCGGCAGCTGGACCGCGGACGAGAACGGCCTGCCGAGCGGCTGGGTCAGGGGCCTCGCGCTCCACGGCGGCCTGCCCTATGCCTTCTTCGACAGCGGGGTCTATCGGCGCGATCCCGCGACTGGAGCCTGGTCGCCCTTCGCCGAGGGCCTCTGGGCCGACTACGGCCAGCAGTCCTTCTGCGCGGCGGCCGGCACCCTCTTCCTCGCCACGCACGAGGGCGGCGTCTTCCACCTCGACTGCGCGGACGCGGCCTGGACCGAGTTGAACGCCGGCTTCGAGGACGACAACGTGGACGCCGTCGTCGAGGCCGACCAGACGCTCTACGCAGGCCTGATGGGCAGCGCCGTGCGCCGCTGGGATCCCGCTGTGCAGGCCTGGGTCTGGAACGGCGTCGATCTCTGGAATCGCGACGTGCGGGCGATGGCCAGCCTCGGCCGCACGCCCTACGCAGGGACCTACGGCGGCGGGGTGTTTCGGCTCGACCTCGCGACGCAGGGCTGGATCCTCAGCCGCGAGGGCATGGCATCGCCCTTCGTGCGGGACATCGCCAGCGACGGCGAGCGGCTCTACGCCGCGCTCTTCGGCGGCGGCATCCAGATCTCGGCCGACGAGGGCCTCACCTGGTCCCTGGCCCCCGGCGCCGGCCCGCCCAATGTCTTTCCGCTCGAGCTCGCGGTCGATGGCGGCGCGGTCTACGCCGGCACCTGGAGCGGCATCTGGAAGTCCACGGACCAGGGCCAGAGCTGGACGGGCGCCGGCCTGCCCGCCGAGGCGATCTTCGCCCTGGAGGTCCTGCCCGGCGGGCTCTACGCGGGCACCTTCGGCGGTCAGGTCTGGGTCTCCTCCGACGGCGGCAGTTCGTGGAGCGAGCGCGGCACGGGCATTCCCTTCGTCTGCGTCCAGGATCTCGCGCTCGTCGGCGGCACGCTCTACGCGGCGACGCTCGGGCAGGGCGTCTTCCAGCTGCCCGCGGGCGAGACGGTCTGGGCCCAGATGAACGCGGGCCTTCCGGAGACC
>VGXI01000059.1 GCA_016873475.1 bacterium
TCCAGCTCCTGCTCGACCAGGGTCATCACCTCGCTGTAGCGGGCCGCCTCCGCGGGATCGCAGCCGGCGAGGGGAAAGAGCGCGCCCCGCGTGAAGGCGAGTCGCTCCTCGCCGGGGAACGCGAGCTCCGCGGCGACCTGGGCCATGCCCTCCGACACCACGCAGCGCGGACTGAAGAGCGGGCTGAGCCGGAACTCCACCCAGCCGCGGCCTGCGGCCAGCTCGCGCTCGACGAGCAGGTTCTCCACGTGATGGCCGGGGTAGCCCTCGTGCGCGGCTAGACCGAGCGCGCTCCAGATGCGGAAGGCCTGATCGAGATTCACCTGGATCAGGCTCTTGCCGGCGCCCTGGTACCAGTTGTAGGCGCTCCAGGGCTCGCCGCTCACCAGCTCGAGCGCGAAGCTCTCCGCCTCGGGCAGGGGAATCCGCGCCCGCGTGCGCCGGCGGCACTCGGCGATCGCCGCCTCCATCACCGCAGCGATCTTCTCGCGGGGGACGAAGAAGCGCCGCTCGTAGGCCTCGAAACGCTCGCGCAGCGGCCCCTCGCCGGGCAGCAGGACCGCGAGCCGCGCCCGCGCCGCTTCGCCGCGCGCGGGTTGGACCTCGGGCAGCGTGGCATCGAAGAGGAGTTGGGCTTCAGCGTCGAAGTCGAGGCGCTCGCTGGCCAGCACGGCGAGACGGCCGCCGAGCGCGCGCAGCTGCGCGGCCAGGTAGCGCTCACGGGCGATGAGTGCGGGCGTGAGCGCGCCGCGATCGAGAGTCGCGAGCCGTGCCTGGAGCGCCGCGGCCTCGGCGCGCAGCGAGGAGAGACTCCGCGGCGCGGCCTCGGCCGCCCACTCCGGCGGTCCCGTGTAGGCGTCGACGTAGTCGGTATCCAGCTGCCCGGCGGCGAGGGCGAGCTTCACGAAGGCGACGGCGAGCGAGTCGAGCGCTGCCGCGGCAGCTCCCGCGGGCGGGCCCTCCGCTGCCGCCATCGCTGGCAACGCCGTGGTCGTCAACGCCAGTGTCATCAACAGCGCGGACAGGCAGCGCCGCCGGGCGCCCTCCGCTAGCCCTTGCTGGGCAAGGGGTTGCGGGGGTGGGGCCAGGAGTACGCCAGCGCTCCATGAAACAGCTTGACGATCCGGCGCTGCGCGGCAAGAGTGGCCGAATCCACGCGGCGTCCGCCCTGGCGGCGTCGCCCGTCGTCCCTCGCCCCAAGGGAACGTGAGTTGCTGACTGTAGCCAGACGAGGCAGGGTTTGCCGGTCGTAGGAAGAATCTGCCCCGATCGCGAGTCCCGAATCCCGAACACCATTGCGATATACAGTCGGCTGCATCCCGAGAGGCACACGTGACGAAGAAACCGACCGCCATGCTGCTCCCTTGGTCGCTGCTTCTGGTTAGCATCAGCTGCAGCGAGGAAAGCGCAAAGGTCACGGACCCGGGCGACGAGGATCCCGCACCCTGCGTCGTGACGGTGCTTTCGCCGAACGGCGGGGAGACCTGGACCGCCGGCCTCCAGTACCCGATCTCCTGGGCCGTCAGCGACTGCGGCACGCAAGTGGCCATCGAGCTGATGCTCGGTGACGCCGTCGCGACCACGATCGCCGACAGCTCCGACAACGACGGCAACTACATCTGGACGGCGCAGCAGGTGGGCGGGGCCAGCTCGGGCTACCGGATTCGCATCACCGATCTGGAGGGTGGCAATAGCGACGTCAGCGACGGCACCGCCTCCATCGCGCCACCCACCGATCCCACGCCCTGTACGCTCAGCGTCACCAGCCCCAACGGCGGCGAAAGCTGGCTGGCGGGCTTCGACTATCCGATCAGCTGGACGACCGACGAGTGCGGCCCGGCCGTTGCCATCGAGCTGTGGCGCGACGGCTCGCTCGTCGCGATGATCGCCGACAGCACGGCCAACGACGGCGAGCTCGTCTGGACTGCCACCCAGGTCGCCAACCAGATCAACGGCTACCGCGTGCGGATCGTGGATCTGGAGGGCGAGTATGCCGACGAGAGCGACGGCACCTTCCGCGTCATGCCGCCGGAGGATCCGGCGCCCTGCGTCCTCACGCTGAGCTCGCCCAATGGCGGCGAGAGCTGGACCGCGGGCACGAGCTACCCCATCACCTGGACGAGGAGCGACTGCGGCCAGACCGTCTCGATCGAACTCTGGCGCGCGGGCGCGCAGGTGGCGACGATCGCGGGCAGCACGGCCAACGACGGCAGCTACACCTGGACCGCGGCGCAGGTCGGCGGCCAGAGCGCGGGCTACAAGGTCCGCGTCACCGATCTCGAGAGCGAGAGCGTCGACGAGAGCAACGCCGTCTTCACGATCGCGCCGCCCGTCGGGCCCGACTGCGGGCTCACGCTGACCTCGCCCAACGGCGGCGAGAGCTGGGTGGCCGGCGAATCGCACGCGATCACCTGGAACGAGAGCGACTGCGGCGAAGAGGTCGCGCTCGAGCTGTGGCGCGCCGGCACGAAGGCGCTCACGATCAGCGCCAACACGCCCAACGACGGCAGCTACACCTGGACCGCGGCGCAGGTCGGCGGCCAGAGCAGCGGCTACCGCCTCCGCGTGATCGACCTCACGAGCGACGCCCTCGACGAGAGCAACGCCGACTTCACGATCGCCGCACCCATCGATCCGACGCCCTGCGAACTGGCCGTCACGGTGCCCGCCGGCGGCGAGACCTGGGTCGAGGGCCTGGACTACCCGATCACCTGGGAGACGAGCGACTGCGGCACCGCCGTGTCCATCCTGCTACTACGCGACGGCGCGGCCCCGCTCACGATCGCGGCCAGCACCGACAACGACGGCAGCTACACCTGGGCCGCGAGCCAGATCAGCGGCGCGACCACGGGCTACCGGATCCACGTCACCGACCTCGAGAGCGGGACGGGCGCGGACAGCGGTCTCTTCACGATCGGCGACGCGCCGCCGAACCCCGACAGCTACTTCTGCGTCTCGCTGACCGGTACCAAGACCAGCGGCGTCAGCACCACCGACATCGCGAGCTTCGGCTGGGCGAACTCGGATTGCTATCGGTCGATCGATGTCGCCATCAATGCGATGTCCCCCGGCGACCAGGTCTGGATCAACGACGGCACCTACGACGAGGCGATCGAACTGGGCGCCGCCGAATCGGGCAGTGCGAACAACTACACGATCGTGCGCGCCCGCAACGCCGGCCGGGTCAAGCTGGACGGCGATGCCTTCGCGATGATCGACCTGCGCGACACGTCCTACGTCGAGGTGTGGGGGATCAGCGTCATCGGCTGCGGCACTCTCCCGGTCTACGTGCACGAAGGCTCGCACCACTTCAAGATCCGCCGCGTGAGCTGGAACCAGCGCACGGGCCTGATCAGCACGAGCAGCCATCACGGCCTGATGGAGGACTGCTACGCCTACGGCGGACCGCACCGCTACGCCTTCCAGGTGAACAAGAGCTCGCACGACATCATCTTCCGGCGCTGCCTGGTGCGCTGGGACTACTCGAACATCACCGAGCCGCTGGCCTGCTTCGCCAGCTACACCTGCGACAACATCTACTACCAGAACTGCATCTCGATCGACGGCACCGACTACAAGGGCGTCGACCACACCTACGACGGCCTCAAGAGCTACTTCACGCCCAACGGTTCGACCGAGTGCCACTACGTCGGCTGCATCAGCCTGAACATGGACGGCGCCGCGGGCTGGTGGATGGAGGGCACGGCCGCGCAGGGTTCGCTCACGGACTGCGTGGCCTGGCAGAGCATGACGAACGCTGGCGATGCCAGCGACACCTACAAGCCCTACGCCTTCAACTCGACCGCGGATGTCGGGGGCTGGGTGCTGCGCAACTGCACCTTCGGCGTGAACGACCTCGGCGCGCGGCCGGTCAGCTTCGACGGCGCGATTCCGGAGTCGATGCACAACAGCATCATCTACGGGATGATCCTCAACGAGGGCGAGTACGCGGTCTCGGGCAGCCTCGACGAGCACGACTACAACTGCTACTGGGGCAATACCGGCGGCCGCAACAAGTCGGGCGGCGTCGGCGCGCACTCGCTGACCGACGTCAATCCCTTCGCGAACGGCCTCGTTTCGCTGGTGAATGTGGCGGGTGGCATCCTCGCGACCGCCGGCGACGACGGCGGCCCGATCGGCGCCCGCATCATGACGAAGATCGGCGTCGCAGGCACATTGATCGACGACGCCGGCTGGGACCAGGACACGGGCGAGCCGCTCTGGCCCTGGCCCCACGAGGACCAGATCCGCGAGGACTGCCGCAGCTTCGTGCGCTCGGCGGGCGAGGCCTACACGGGCAGCCCGGCGATGAACGGCGCCCGCGGCTTCTGCGCCCCTGGCGAGACGCTGACGGGTTACATCCAGGGCTTCCTGAGCCGCTAGGGGAGCGCGCGGGGAGTCCGGCATCGATGCCCAGTTCGGTGGGATGGCAGAGCGGCGCTGCCTCTGCGGCAGTTGTGTCCGGCCCCAGGAGTCGGGCGAGTCCCGAGCGAACTCCGGGAACGCCGACCCTCATCACCGCTCCGCCTTCCGCTCGATCAGCCCGACTCCAGCCCCACACGCCCTAGACTGCCTCGCGGGAAGCGGGACAGCTTTTCTGGCCCGCCGAGACGCGCTATACTTGCCCCCTTGTCCGGGCCTGTTTGCCCCCTGGCCGGGAGTGGGGAGGTGGGTGATGTCGATGAAGTCGCTCGGCGCGCTCGGCGCCGCGCTGCTGCTGTCTGCGTTGCCGGCGGCGGCCGCTTGGGAAGAAGCCTACGACACGGGGCATTGGGCGCTCTGTGTCGTGGCCGATCCCGTGCACCAGATCGTCTACGCGGGGCTCTACGACGGCCTTGCCATCTACGAAGCTGCGGCCGACAACTGGGTATCTGTGCACGGCAGCGCGGGCCTGGATGCAGTGCGGGATCTCCTCTGGCATCCAAAGCAACCCGGTTTGCTCATCCTTGCGTACGGGATCATCGACACGCCGGGTCGTATCGATCGCAGTCTCGACGGCGGGTTCACGGCGGAGACCGTCTACATGCTACCGGAGGATGTCTACATCGGCGATCTGGAGCGCGACCCCACGGAGCCGGATCGCTTTTATGCGGCCTGCTACACCTTCGGCAGCATAGGTGGGGGCATGGTCCTGCGCAGCGAGGATGCCGGCCTCAACTGGCGGATCGTCGAACAATCGAACGCCGCTGACCGCCACTGCCTCGCTGTTGACGGCGCGGGCCAGCTCTACCGCGGCGGCCCGGATGGCATCTGGCGCAGTCCCGACGGCGGCCTGAGCTGGGTGTCGGCGCAGGGGGATCTGCCGGCGGCGCACATCATGTGCCTGCGGGCGATGCCCGGCCGAGCCCCCGGGCACCTCTTCGCCTGCACCGAACTCGACCTGTACGAAACGCTGGACAGCGGCCAGCACTGGGAGCCCATCCTCTGGGGTGAGAAGTGCACCGACCTGGTCATCCACTCGACGGTGCCGCAACTCATGGCGGCGCACATCACGCTCGGGCTCGGTCCCATGGACGAGGTGACGCTCTCCACCAACGCGGGGCAATCATGGGCTTGGTCGGGCTACTGGATGGTGGCCAACGACTGGGGCGCCTACCAGGGCATGGACATCCTGCCCATGCAGAACCGCATCTTCGCCACGATGCAGGACTGGATCTACACCTACGATCTCGGCGCCACGGGACTCGCCGAAGTGCCGAGCGCGACGCCGCGCGCGGCCGCATTCCCCAATCCCTTCAACCCCGCGACGCGCATCGCAGCCACGCTGCCGGCCGCGCGCGCGGTGAGCCTGGACATCGTCGACAGCGCGGGGCGTCTGCAGCGCCGGTTGCTGGACGACGTCCCACACCCCGGCGGCGCGCTCGCCGCCCTCTGGGACGGTCGCGACGCAGCCGGTCGGCCCTTGCCGAGCGGGGTCTACCACTACCGGCTCCGCGCCGACGGTCGCGAGCTGGGCGGCAAGCTCGTCTTGTTGAGGTAGCGATCTACTCGACGCGCAGGATGCGCCACGCGGTGACCGTCCGGCCCCAGTGGTCCGTGGCGCGCACCTGAAGGCGCTGCGTGCCGCGCGGCATCCCCGCGGGCAGCGGCGCCGCCCAGAGGTGGGGGCACTTCACGGCCTTGGGCAGCTTCGCTCCCGGGGGCGGCGTGTCGCTCGCTTCGAGCGCTTTGAGCGCCGCGTAGGAGGGATCCTCCCGCTCCACCCGCGCCATCGGCAGCCAGGGCCCGTCGCCGACGCGAAACTCCACGCGCGTGCGCGGCGAGCCATTGTAAACGTTCGCGATCAGCTCGGCTTCGCCCGCCGCGTCCTGGCGCACCACCTCGGGCACCCAGAGGCGCATCTGCTCCTCGGCGGGCCGCCGCGCGGCGCGGAAGTCCAGCCGGTAGTCGGCGCCGTCCACCGTGAGGATGGCGTAGCCGTTCGGCGTGCCGTCGCGCATCGTCGTGTGGGGGATGCCGGCCTCGTCGGGCGCCCCCGACCACCAGCTGCCGCAGGCGGTCGCGTTGATGAAGTGGTGGTGGGGTGCGGCGCCGCGCCAGCCGTCCTCCGCGCCGAGGAAGACGTGCTCCAGGTAGTGGTAGTGCGCCGAGACGGAGAGCGCGTTAGGCCGCGTCTCGAGCAGGCGGAAGAGCGCTGCGCGCTCGCTCTCCTCACACTCGCCGACGAGCGGGATGTGCATGAAGAGCACGACCAGCTTCTCCCGCGGCACGCGCGCCAGGTCCTGCCGCAGAAACTCGAGCTGATCGGCGCCGAGGCCGCCCGTGTAGTTGCCGCCCCGGTAGCCATCCGCCACCTTGCCCTGCCAGAGCACGTCGTCGAGGACGACGAAGTGCGCCGGCCCGTAATCGAAGGCGTAGTAGGCCGGGCCGTAGACGCGCTCGAAGGTCTCGTCGGCATGGGCGTCGTCCGCGGCGTCGACGTTCTCGTCGTGGTTGCCGAGCACGTTGTGCCAGGGGATGCCGATCTGGCCGACCGCCGCGTTGAGCGCATCGTATTGCGAGAGGTCGTCGAAGAGGATGTCGCCCAGCGTGACGCCGAATGCCGCTTCGCTCCCGATCAGACCCTCGATGAGGTCGTGGGCGAGGTAGTCGATCTCCTTCTGATTGCGCGTCTGCGTGTCGCCGAAGAGCAGTGCGGTGAAGCGCGCGGGCTCGGCCCGCTCGCGCAGGGGGAAGTCGATGCTGGCCGGCAGGGGGCCGGTCGGCGGGACGCCCGCGTGCTCTAGCCGCGGCGAGCCGCCGGGCTTGTGCACGTAGTAGAAGCGCGGCAGGCCCTGGGCATCGACGGGCGTGGCCCAGCCCGCCGGCTTGATCACGAAGAAGATCGTGTCCTCGTCGGCCGGCAGGCGCCAGCGGCCGGCGGCGTCCGTCGCCACGATCTCGCGGCCGTTGGCGACCGCCACGCCGGCCAGGCCGCGCTCCTCGGCATCGCGCAGGCCGTTGCCGTTCGCGTCGGCGAAGACGAGTCCCCGCGCCTCGCGGGCGGCGGCGGGTGCGGCGGCGAGCAGCGCGAGCGAGAGCCAGGCGAGCGAGCGCAGCGGGCGGGGCATCGGCGACCTCCGATTGGCGGCGCGTCTTGCCGGGCGCGCCGCGCACAGTCTAGTCGATCACCGCGTCCGACTACCAATGAAGGTTCAGCCCCGGCAACACGCGCGCCCAGCGCGGGTTGTTGCGCGCGATGTTGACGAGGCCGAGCTGCAGGCCCCACAGCTCCGCCGTGTAATTGACGAGGCCGATCTGCAGCCCCACCATGCGCGCGTTGACCGTGCGGATCTTGAGAAAGTCCTCGAGGTTGATGCCCTCGACCAGCACGCCGTTGAGGGCGCCCGCGCCGAGCCCCTGCAGCTCGGGCGCGGCGAGGATCAGCCCGCCCGCGGCCAGGCCGCGCACGGGACCCTGACTGCCGAGGCCGAGGCCGCCGATCGCGATGCCCGTCAGCGCCTCGCTGGCGAAGACGACCCCGCCGCTGAGTCCCAGACCCCGCAGGCGACCGCCACCTGCGACGAGCCCGCCCAGCGCCACACCGGTCAGGGACTCTTGGACGCTCATGATGCCTGCGGAGAGCGCGAGCCCCGCGCCGCGCCGGCCGACAACGCCGAGGCCCCCGAGGGCGAGACCGCGCAGGTCCCCGGCTTCGACGAAGAGGCCGCCGACGCCGAGGCCCTCCAGGCGGCCGCGTGCGCGCGCGGCGCCCAGCGCACAGAGGAGCCCGCGGCTGTCGCGCTTGATGTCGACGAGCAGGCCGCCCAGCGCAGCGCCGGTGAGCGACTCGCTGCCGACGCCGAAGCCAGCGGCGGCCAGGCCGCGAATCCGCTCGCCGGCCGTGGCGCCGAGCCCGCCCAGCGCGAGCCCTTGCAGGCGTCCCGCCTTGGGACCGATGAGGCCGATGGCGGCGCCGTTCATCTGCGCGACCGGACTCGGGCGGGGATTCCAGAGGGTGAGATTCAGTCCGTCGACGCGCTGGACCTGATCGTCGACGGCATTGATCCGCAGTCCGCAGGCGCGCGGGCTGTTGCCCAGGCTGAGGCCCACGCCGCGCAGGGTGAGCGCGACGGCGGCCTCGCCGGGACGCGGGCCGAGCCCGATCAACCCTGGAAGAAGGGTGAAGGCAAGCCATCGCGGAAGGCGCGCGCGAGTCCTCATCAGGTCCCCCTTGCCAGCCACGGTGAGTCTAGCACAAGGGGCCCGAATTCTCTTGCCTCTCTCCGGACCGCCGCCATACTCGCAGGCCATGCGGCTGCCCCGCACCGGGGCCCCGCGCTCGAGGAGGTCAGCATGCTGCGCAAGTTCCATCGTCCGGCTGCCGGCGCCCTGCTGGCGGCGCTTCTGCTCGCGGGCCTTGCCGATGCCGG
Source organism: bacterium (assembly GCA_016873475.1). Taxonomy (NCBI): domain Bacteria; species bacterium. Next base: position 8,853 of record VGXI01000059.1, read on the forward strand.
CCAGGCGCGCATCGTCCGCGGCCACACCCACGGCGGCGGCTTCCTGCTTCGCCTATCGGGAGGCCTCGGCGCGGCGAGCACATCGGCGGACATCGAGGGCGACGATCCCGAGCTCTCGGGTGGGAGCGGCGACATCAACATCGCCATCGGCGGCATCGTCTCGCCGGGTCTCGCGCTGCACGGGACGATCTGGGGCTGGTCTGTCCAGGATCCCGAGGTCGAGTGGCTGGGCGTGGAGGGCTGGATTCCCGCCGACCTCAGCATGAGCGCCATCGGCGGCGGCCTCACCTACTACTTCATGCCGGCGAATCTCTACCTGTCCGGCTCGCTGGGCCTCGCCACGCTGAGCCTCGAGCGCGCCGAAAGCGACACCGGTCTCGCCTTCGACTTCACGGTGGGCAAGGAGTGGTGGGTGGGTGCGCGCTGGGGTCTGGGCATCGCCGGCGCCTTCGGCTACCACAGCATTCCCGGTGAGGGCGACGAGGACTGGTCGGGCAGGAACATCGCCCTGCGCTTCACGGCGACCTTCAACTAGTCGCGCCCCGGCGCGCCGCCGCCGTCTCGCCGATCGCCGCCCTGGCGCCGGAAGGCTACACGCCGACGCTCGCGGTTCAGGGCGGCGATCCCGCGCTCGACAGCGACCTCGTGACGCCGCTGCTCCCGCTCACGGCGCTGCGCGCTCAGCCGATTCGCAGGCTCAACCCTCGCGGCGGCGGCCTCGCCACCAGCCGACCATCAGGTAGATCCCGTAGAGCACCAGCGCGATCGGCCACCAGTCCTGGAGCCAGTCCAGCGAGTAGTCGTAGCGGGTGTGCGCGAAGAGCAGCGCGCCGATGGCGACCAGCAGGAGGCCGCCCAGCAGGGAGCCGCCCATCGGCAGCTTGAGGTCCTTCGGCATCTCGGGCGCGCCGACGCCTTCGAGCGCCTGGTTGTAGAGCGCCGCCCGCCGTCCCGCGTCGATGATGCCGAACATCCAGAAGAAGGCGAGGAAGAGCGCCACCAGGGGGGTGAGCTTGCCAATGTCCATGTTGAGGATGGTGATGCACAGGGCCATCACGACCGCGTGCGCGAAGCCGCGCTGGTAGTAGCCGATGTAGGCCTGGCCCAGGCCCGGGAAGAGCGAGAGCACGCTGGCCAGGGCCGGGGACTTGCCGAGGTTGCTCCGGCGCAGGGCACGGGGCGGGGCGGCCGGCCGCGGGATCTCGGCGCCGGCGTCGCTGCGGTATTCGGGGCGGTCCAACATGCTTGCCTCCTCGGTGCGGGAATCAGGTCCGGCCGCCTGGGGCGGCGTCTTGCGTCATTGTCGTCGTCGGGGCCGGGGCGGGCTGTCCGCTGCGGCCGATGCGTTTGAGGTCGCCCAGCACTTCGCTCAGGTTGCTCGAGGCCGCGGCGAGGTCGCGGCGGCGCAGGCTGTCCACCAGCGCGCCGAGGTCCCGCCAGAGCTCGCGCAGCTGGGGCTGCAGGCGCTGACGCCAGTCCGCGAGGCGCTCGCCCAGGCCCTGCTGCGCGGCGCGCAGCGCGCGGGCGCCGCTGTCCACGGCCGCGTCGCCGGCGCCGGCCAGGCTGTCCGTGACGCGCGTCAGGTCCAGGGGCAGGGCCGCGGCCAGGCTGCTCGGCTCGCCGCGCAGGAGGGCCAGGGCTTCGCGCGGCGCCTCGCGCAGGGGCGAGACCGGCGTGGCGGTCAGCGCCACGACGAGCAAGGTCCCCGCATAGGCGGCCTCGAGGGCGAAGCGCGGCCGCCGCCAGCTCCGGCGCCACCACTCCGCGAGGCGTTCGTCCAGGCGCGGCAGGGCCGCAGTGGCGTCCGCGTCCGCGAGGGCCGCCAGCACATCGGCCGTGAAGCGCGCATCGGGCTCGCAGGTGGCCAGGGCGGGCAGGGTGCGCTCCAGCCAGGCCAGGCTCTGGGCGAGCGCGCGACAGGGCGCGCAGTGCGCGAGGTGCGCCGTGAGCAGGGCGACTTCCTCCTCGCTCAGGTCGCCATCGGCGAGGCAGGGGAGCAGGGCCTCGGCGCGGGCGCAGGGGCTGCCGCTCGTGGCGGCCAGGATGGCGGCCGTCAGCTCCTCGGTTTCACGGCGACGCTTGTCGTCTTGCGGGTGCATCGGCTTCAGCTCCCCAGCACTTCGCTGATGGCGGCGGGCGGCCCGCCCAGATCGCGCAGCGCGCGCGCCAGCTCGAGACGCGCGCGGCTGGCGCGGGACTTCACGGTGCCCAGGGGCACCTGCAGCATGTCGGCGATCTCCTCCAGGGGCAGGTCCTGCATCTCCTTGAGGATGATCAGCTCGCGGTTGATCGGCGTGAGCGCGTCGAGGGCCTGCAGGAGCAGGCGTCGGCGCGCGTCGTCCTGCCAGCGCGCGTCCGCGCTGGGGGCCGGATCGGCCAGGGCGTGGGCGCTCTCCACGGGCAGGTCCTGGCGCGGCGGCCGCGCCCGGCGGCGGCGCAGGGCGTCCAGGCTCGCGTTGCGGGCGATGCGCAGCAGCCAGGCCTCGAAGCGCTCGGGCTCGCGGCAGGCCTCGAGGTTCCGCCAGACGCGCAGGAAGACCTCCTGGGCCAGGTCGCGCGCCTCCTCGCGATCGCCCACGTAGGCGTCCGCGACGGCGAGCACACGCGACTGGTACCTGCGCACGAGAACCTCCCAGGCCAGCGGATCGCCTTGCCGGCAGCGCGCGATGAGGGCGGCCAGTTCCATGGGGTCCGCTTCGTTCGAGGATGGGCGGGCCGGGGGCGCTTCCCCCTGCCAGGCGATGACGCAAGCGCGGGCAGGCAGGTTCGGTCAAGTGCGCAGAAATCTTCACGGCGCCGGCTGGCGACCGATTGACAGGAAACGCCGCCAGCGCCACCCTGCCGGCGGACGCAAGGAGCCCGGCAGGAGGGGAGCGATGTCCAGTTGCCTTCGCGGACTGCGCCGTGCCGGCTGCTTCGCCGGCCTGCTCGTCATCGCTGGGAGCGCGGCCGCGGCGCCGCCGAAGCACGTCGTGTTCTTCATCGGCGACGGCATGGGCTTCGAGCACGTGGAGCTGGCCCGTCGCTGGGCGGCGGCGGACTCGAGCGCGCTGCCCTTCGTGGACTGGCCCTTGCGCCTGGCCGTCAGCACGACGCCGGCCGGCGCGCCGCCCTACGACCCCGAGGCCTACTGGGGCGATCCGGCGTCCCGGCACCACAAGGTCACGGACTCGGCGGCCGCGGCGACGGCCCTCGCGACCGGGGTCAAGACGGGAAACGGCATGCTCGGCCTCACGCCCGACGGCCGGCCTCTGCACAATCTCACCGAGTGGCTGGGCGAGCGCGGCCTGGCCTGCGGGGTCGTCAGCACGGTGCCCTTCGTCCACGCGACGCCGGCCGGCTTCGCCGTGCACGTCCCGCGTCGCGACGACTACCTGAAGATCGCCCGCCAGCTGCTGCTCGAAACGCGATTGCGGGTGATCATCGGCTGCGGGCATCCGCACTACGACGGCGGCGGCCGCTTCCTCGACGACCCGCGCGGCTACGAGCAGGTCGGCGGCCGCCCGCTCTGGGACGGCCTGCTCGCCGGCGCCACCGCCTTCGATCTCGACAGCGACGGCGCTCCCGATGCCGAGCTGCCGGACCTCGACGGCGATGGCCGGCGCGATCCCTGGCGACTCATCCAGGAGCGCGCGGCCGTGCAGGCCCTTGCCGCAGGCCCCGCGCCCCTGCGCCTGCTCGTCGTGCCCCAGGTGGCCAGCACGCTGCAGGAAGAGCGCCCCGGCGATCCCGAGGGCGCGCCCTTCGCGGTGCCGCGCACCGCGAGCCTGCCGACCCTCGCCGAGCTGAGCCTGGCGGCCATCAACACGCTCGACGACGACCCCGACGGCTTCTTCCTGATGATCGAGGCCGGCGCCATCGACTGGGCCGCGCACGCCAACGCGGGGGGCCGCCTCGTGGAGGAGCTGCTCGACTTCGGCGCCGCGGTGGCGGCGGTCGCGGACTGGGTCGAGCGCGAGAGCAACTGGGAGGAGACCCTGCTCATCGTCACCGCCGATCACGAGACCGGCGGCCTGAGCCTGAGGGATGCGGGCGCGGCCGCTCCCGCGGCGCTGGGCTTGCCCGCGCACGAGTGGTCCAGCGAGAGCCACACGAACGCCCTCGTGCCGCTCTACGCCGTCGGTCGCGGCAGCGAGTCGCTGCCCGCGCTCGCCGAAGGCCGCGACCCGCGGCGGGGACCCTACCTGGACAACGCGCAGCTCGCGCCGGCCATCCGCGCGCTCTGGGCTGCCCCCGCGGCGGGGGCAGCCCCCGGTCGCTAGTTCGAGCCGCCGGCTGCGACACCCTCGAAGCGCGCGAGCTGCTGCTTGAGGTAGTCGCTGTCGGGAGTCAGGCGCAGGGCTTCGCGGATCAGGTCGAGCGCCTCGGTAGCGTCGCCCTGCGCGGCGCGCAGCTCGGCGAGGGTGTCCAGGACATTCGCCTTCTCGGCATCGCTCGCCGCAAGCGACACGCCCCGGCGCGCGTAGCCTTCCGCCTCGGCGAGCGCGATCTTCCGCTCGACGCACCACCAGGCAAGCTCGTTCAGCGCGGCGGCGTCCTCCTGCCAGCCCTCGGCGAGGCTCTGGCGCCGCCACTCGAGCGCGGCGGCGGGCTGGCCCTCGACGAGCAGCGCGTGCTCGGCCAGCAGGGCTGCGCGCGCGCGGCGGTCTTCGTTCGCGGGGCGCGGGTTCTCGGTCAGGCGCGCCGCCCCCGTCTTCAGCGCATCCAGGTAGAGGCCGCGCTTGGCGCTGTCGCGCGTCGCCTCGTCGAGCAGGCGGACCGTCTCGCTGAGCGCGGTGGCGTCGCTGCGCGGGTCGGCCATCACGCGCTGCGCGGGCTCGAAGAGCGCCGTCTCGTCGAAGAGGCCGCTGCGCTGGCCGCGCGCGATCGTCTCGAGGATCGCCGGGCCCAGCGGCGTCTCGCTGCCGAGCTCCTCCGCGCGGCGGTACCAGGCGAGCGCCTCGCCGAACTTGCCGCCGAACTGCTCGAGCTCGGCGATCTTTGCGGCGGCCGCGGCCGTCGGCGCTTTGCGGAACTGGCGGCGACGCTCGGAGAGCGGAACCGGCGCAGCGGCGGCCTCTGCCAGCGTCTCCAGGAATGGCGTGGCCTCGCCGAAGCCGAGCCAGCAGTCGAGGACCTCGCCCTCGGCGCTGGCGAGCACGAAGGTCGGGTAGGCGTAGACACCGTAACGGCGGGCGAGCGCGACGCCCTCACCTTTCTCGGCGTCGATCGGCAGCAGGATCGCGTGGGCCGCGATGGCCTGGCGGAAGGACTCGCTCTGCTTCACCTCACGGGCGAAGACCTGGCAGGCGCCTCACCAGGCGGCGCCGATCTCGATCAAGATGGGCTTGCCGTCGGCGAGCGACTGGGCGCCGGCGTCGGCGAGAGTGCTGGGTGCAGCGGCGAGGGCCGGTCCCGCGGCGAGGGCGAGGAGCAGCGCGAGGCTGGCGGCGTGCAGGCGTCGCATGGGCGTCCTTTCGTCGAAGGGGAGCCGCGCCGGGCGCGCGGCCGGTCGCTGGCAGTCTCGCCGAGGCGGGGACTGGACGCAAGGGGAGAGCAACCGGCCTAGGCCTTGCGCCGCAGGCTCGGCTCGCCGGCGTCTTCGGCGCCCAGCTGACGCTCGAGGACCGTGATGAGGACGTCGGCGCCGTTGCGCGACTTGCTGGGGTCGATGTAATCGCGGATCGCGGACTCCAGTGCATTGATGCGGGAGTTGAGGTCCTCGATGATGCTCTCCTGCATCGAGAGCGCCCCCTGCAGCGAGGCGCACTCGCTGCGCAGGCGGTTGATGAGCCGCTCCTGCTGATCGAGGCCCGTGATCAGGGCGTCGATCTCCTCGCGGTGCGACGACAGCCCGAGCCGACTCGCCGCGAGGAGCTGCTGCTTGGCCAGGTCGAGTCGGTGGTTCATCGCGTCGCTCCTCGTCTCAGATCGCCCGCTGCCATGCTTTGGGCTTGCAGTCCGCATCCACTCTCACGGGCGATCTCCATGATGCCGTGCTTGGCGCTCTGCAGTGGGGTTTCTCCTCCCTTCCCGGAGCGCCCGCGCGTTGCGTCGGCGGCCCTGCGCCTCCTGTGCGCAGTCTGAACGCAGCAAGGCCTGCGCCCCGCGTCTGGGTACAGACCGCCCCTGCATCGGCCCATTCGATATCCGGAAACCCTTTGACACCCCAGTGGCCACCGCGAATACTTCCACTACCCCTTGCCGCGCGGGCACCGTTGCCGCCCCTGCCCGCTGCCAGGTTGCTTCAGGCGCCCCGAACGCCTCCACAGTTCCTAGTCCCGCAGGGTGCCGTTCTTGCTATTGCAGGTCCCCGGCCCGGAAATCAACGGGCCTTCGCCGCCACGGCCGCCCACCACGCTGGAGGCGGCTGACCGGGAGAGCCCAACGCACAGGTCCCTCGATCAATCCGCCGCCGCGAGCCCGGACCGCCGCTTCCGCGCCGGCATGCGCGTGCTCGGCGCACTCTCGGCCGCCGCCCTGTTCTGGCTGCTCTGGCGAGGGGCGAGCTTCTACCTGACCGCCGATGCCGACCGACCCTTGCATCCCGACTACGAGCGCTGGCGTCCGGCCGGTGACATCGGCCATGGGCTGGGTATCCTCGGCTCCCTGATGATGGTCGTCCTGCTCGGTTACAGCCTGCGCAAGCGCTGGCGGCGACTGCGCTCGGCCGGGCCCATCTCGCGCTGGCTGAGCGTGCACATCTACCTCGGTGTCGTCGGCCCCTTGCTCGTCGTGCTGCACAGCGCCTTCAAGGTGCACGGCCTCGTCTCGCTGAGCTTCTGGTCGATGGTGGCGGTCGCCGGCAGCGGCGTGTTCGGGCGCTACCTCTACCTGCAGATTCCGCGCAACCTGCAGGGCGACGAACTGGATCGGCAGGCCCTCGACGCCGAGGAGACGGCGCTCGGCGCCACGCTCGTCGCCGACTTCGGGCTCGACCCGTCCACCCTCGCCGGACTCAGCCGCCTGGGCGGCGCGCCGGCGGCGGGATCACTCGGCGCGGCGCTCGTCGCCTCGCTGATCAGCGACCTCACGCTCTCGCTGCGCCTGCGCCGTCTTCTGGCCCGGCGCACCGGCGGCTTCCGCCTGCCCGCGGGCGAGCGGCGCCGGCTCGTCGCCCTTGCGCGCCGCCGCGCATTGCTCGCGCGCCGTCGGCTCTTGCTGGAGCGCTTGGCGCGGATCTTCCACTACTGGCACGTCATCCACAAACCCTTCGCCATCGTGATGCTCGTCATCATGATCGTCCACGTGGGGGTGACCGCCCTGCTGGGGTACAAGTGGATCTTCTAGTGCGCATCGCGCGCGGCGCACTGCGCCTGGCTGCCGCCGCGGCCATCGCCGCCGCCTGGCCGGCGCCGACCGGCGCGCAGCTCTCGCCGGGTCCGCTGTCGGCGCCGCACGCCGAGCTCGATGGGCTCAAGCGCTGCACGGCCTGCCACGAGATCGGCGAGGGCGTGCGCGCCGACAAGTGCCTGGACTGCCATCGCCTGCTGGGCGCGCGCATCGCCGCCGGCAAGGGTCTGCACGCCGGCAACGGCTACGCCGACTGCAACGATTGCCACTCCGAGCACCACGGCCGCGACTACGCCCTGATCCGCTGGCCGGGCGGGGAAGCCAACTTCGACCACGCCGCCGCGGGCTACGCGCTGGGG
>VGXI01000060.1 GCA_016873475.1 bacterium
GGGGAGCTCGGGCAGGATCACCACCTGCGAGTTGCTCAGCGCGCGGATGCGCTCCAGACGACTTCGCTTGCCGGGCTGCCCGAGGAAGACGGGCCGGTAGCGGCCGTCCATGCGCAGCTCGGCGGCCAGGCGCACGAAGTACTCCGCCGGCCACTCCTTTTCGGGTTGGCTGGCGCCGGTCAGCAGCGCGACCGTGTCGCGGCCCAGGCCCCGGTCCTCGAGCATGCGCCGGCCGGCGGCCAGCTCCGCGGGCGAGACGCTCAGGCGCGGCGGTGTCAGCGCCTGCGGGCCGGCCACCGCCTCGACGAAGCGCAGGTGATGGCGCGTCGCCGCCTCCGGGGTCCCGGAGGCGGGCGGCCGCAGCGTGTAGAGCAGCGAGCGCGGGAAGCGGCCGCGGCCCACGCGCGTCGGCGCGCCGGCGAGCGCGCTGAGCAGGGCGCTGCGCGGGTTGCCGAACAGATCGATGACGAGATCGTACTGCCCGCGCAGGCGCCGGAGCAGGGTCAGCGGCGGCGCGCCCGCGTCGTCCTCCTCGCGGCGCAGCACGTGCACGGCGCGCAGCTCGGTCGTGCGCGCGAGCACCGCGTGGAAGGGCGCCTCGCAGAGGTAGTCGATGGCCGCGCCCGGGAAGGCCCGCCGCAGCGCCGAGATCACCGGCAGCGTGAGGACGATGTCGCCCAGGAAGCGCAGTCGCGTGACGAGGATGGCCTGCGGTTCGCCGCGCCCGAAGCGGGTCTTCATGCCTGCCCCTCCTGGTCCCGGATGTAGCGCGCTGCGGCGAGCAGATCCGCGCAGACCGTCGCCGCGCCCGCCAGGCCCGCCGCCCGGGTCGCCTCGCCCTGGCCGCTCAGGACGAGCAGGCCGCGCAGGCCGGCCCCGGCCGCGAGGGCGAGGTCCTCGGGCTTGTCGCCGACCACCCAGCTGCCCGGCAGGCAGAGCGCCAGTTCCTGCGCCGCCGTCCTGAGCAGTCCCGGCCGCGGCTTGCGGCAGTCGCACGCGCGCCGGAAGGCGGCGACGCTGCCTTCCGGATGGTGCGGGCAGGCGTAGAGGCCGTCGAGCGCGATCCCCCCGGCCGCGAGGAGCGCGACCAGGCGCGCCTGGACGGCGCTCAGGTCGGCGAGGTCGAAACGGCCGCGGGCCACCCCCGACTGATTGCTGACGAGCACCAGCGCGAGCGGCGTCTCGCGCAGGAGGCGCAGCGCCGGCAAGGTCCAGGGGAAGAGCGCCACTCCCGCCGGATCGCCCAGGTAGTGGCGCTCCTCGATCAGGGTGCCGTCGCGATCGAGGAAGACGGCCCGCCTCATGCCGCCTCCCCCAGCCAGTCGGCGATGGCCGCGCGCACCGTCTGCGCGGCGATGGCCTCGCCGCAGCGCTGAACCGGCAAGGGGCAGGCGCGCGCGAAGCAGGGGCGGCAGGCCAGATCGGCGACGAGCCAGCGCGCCTGCGGCCCGCGCGGCGCCGTCCATTCCGGGCTCGTCGACAAGAAGAGCCCGAGGACGCGCCCGCCCACCGCGGCGGCGAGGTGCATGGGGCCGGTGTCCCCGCTCACCGTGCAGCGCGCCTGCGCCAGGAGCGCGGCCAGCTCGCCGAGATCGAGCGCGCCGCAGAGGTCCAGCGCAGCGCGACCCTGCGCCGCGAGCGCAGTCGCCAGCGCCGCCGCCAGGGGCCGCTCGGCGGCGCTGCCGACGACGAGGAGCGGCAGGCCAGCAGGCAGGGCAGCGCCCAGAGCGGCGAAGCCGGGCCAGCGCTTGGTCGGGCCGTACGTTGCGCCGGGCACCAGCACCACGCAGCGCGCCGCGTCGAGCTCGCGCGCAGCCAGCTTCGCCGCCAGCCGCGCAGCGGCCGCCGGGTCGAGGTGCAAGCGGGGCTGCAGGTCGGGCGGGCCGCTCGGGAGGAAGGGCGCGAGGAGCCGCGCGCGCTCCTCCAGCCAGTGACCCTCGCGGCGGGGCGGCGGGCCGAGCCGACGGCTGAGCAGGGCAGTGCGGCCCTGGCCCGAGTAGCCGATGCGCAGGCGCACCCCGCTGACCGCCCCGGCGAGCGCGCTCGATAGGCTGTCGGGCAGGATCCAGAGGGCCGCCGGGCGGAGGCGACTGCGCTGCACGGCGCGGCGAAGGCGCCAGAGGCCAGCGAGGCCCCGGTGCTCCCGCCGCGGGTCGTAGGCGAGGACCTCTCCCACGTCCGGGTCGCAGGCGAAGAGGGCGCGCTGCGCCGGCCGACACCAGAGCTGGATGGGGGCGCCGCTGAGCGCCGCGACCGACGGGATCAGCGCGCTGGCCAGCGCGCAGTCCCCCAGCCAGGCCGGCATCAGCAGGGCGGCCGCGAAGGGCGGCTCAGGTAGCGCGGACATGCAGGATGCCCGCCACGGCGGCGTCGATCTCGCGCAGGGACATCTGCTCGCCGGGGCGCCCGCGCAGGACGGCGGCGGACGCGCGCCCGCGCGGCTCCCAGGCGGCGCCATCCGCCTCGGTGAAGGCGCCCAGCGCGGGCACGCCCAGTGCGACGGCGATGTGGAAGAGCTCGCTGTTGCCCGCCACGCAGAGATCGCAGCGCGCGAGCAGGGCGAGGCGCTCGCGCAAGCCCTGCGGCGGCATGTCCAGGGCCGGCGCGCGCAGCGCCTGCCGCAGCGCGGCGGCGGCCGCCGCGTCCTCCTCCAGGTGCAGGAGCAGTACCCGCGCCCGCAGCTGCTCGGCGAGGTGGCCGACGAGATAGGCGAGATTGCCGCTCGCCAGGCGGCGCTCGCCGAGGCCAGGCGCCGGGTCGACGGCGATCAGCGGCTGCTCGCGGATGGGCTTGCGGAAGTGGATCAGCTGGTCGGCCGCGCGCAGCTCGTCCGGCCGCAGGCTGAACGCCCAGGGCGCCGCCTCGCCGCCGAGGCCGAACAGACGCGCCAGCTCGCTCGCCTGCTCGAGACGGTAGCGCTCGCGGCCCTGCCAGCGCAGCATGCAGTTGAGCAGCTGCTCGCGCTCCTCCTGGTAGATGCCGATGCGCAGCCCGGCCTGGGAGGCGTAGGCGACGAGGTCGCGCGGTCCGTCGGCGCCCTCGCCGATCAGGACGACGCCGTCGAACGCGCGCCCCTGCACCTCGCGCAACAGGCGGTAGTAGCTGCTGCTGTGCGCCTTGAGCTGCTCGGCCCGGTAGACGATCAGGCCGGCCAGCATGGGCTCCCGGCGCAGCAGGTCGGCGGCGCGCTCTTCGACCATCACCTGCAGCTCGAGGCCGGGGGTGCGGGCGTGCAGGCGCGCGAGCAGCGGCAGGTAGGCGACCAGTTCGCAGAGCCGGCCGGAGTCCACGAAGAGCAGGCGTCGCAGCTCGCTGAGGTCGCCACCGAGATGGAACTCCCGCTCGACGGGCGCCATCCCCAGCGTGCGCAGGGCGACGCGGGCGAGGGGATTGCTCAGCAGCGTGCTCTTCATGGCCTCTCCCCTCCGGGCCCCGCGCTCAGCGGCCGCCGTAGAGGCGCTCGTAGTAGTCCCGGTACTCGCCGCTGACGATGGCCTGCCACCAGCTGCGGTTGGTCGCATACCAGGCGATCGTTTCGGCGATGCCCGCGGCGAAGTCGACGCGCGGCGTCCAGCCCAACTCGCGCCGGATGCGCGTGGCGTCGATGGCATAGCGCCGATCGTGGCCGGGGCGGTCGGCGACGAACTCGATCAGCGACTCCGGCTTGCCCAGCGCGCCCAGGATGAGGCGCACGATCGCCAGGTTCGCCACCTCGTTGTCGCCCCCGATGTTGTAGACGCGCCCGGGCGCGCCGCCCTCCAGCACGGTCAGCAGGGCGCGGCAGTGATCGCTCACGTGCAGCCAGTCGCGGATGTTGCCGCCGTCCCCGTAGACCGGCAGGCTGAGGCCCTGGCTCGCCCGCTGGATCATCAGCGGGATGAGCTTCTCGGGAAACTGGTAGGGCCCGTAGTTGTTGCTGCAGCGCGTGATCAGGACCGGCAGCGCGAAGGTGCGCCAGTAGGCCAGCCCGATCAGGTCCGCGGCGGCCTTGCTGGCCGAGTAGGGGCTCGACGGATCGAGCGGCGTCGCCTCCGTGAAGCGGCCCGTCGGGCCGAGGGAACCGTAGACCTCGTCGGTCGACACGAGCACGAAGCGCCCCGGCCGCTCGGCCCAGGCGCGGCGAGCCGCCTCCAGCAGCACCTGGGTGCCGCGCACGTTGGTCTCGACGAAGACGCCCGGACCGAGGATGCTGCGGTCCACGTGGCTCTCCGCCGCGAAGTGGACGACGGCCGTGATCGGATGCGCGGCGAAGAGCGCAGCGACCAGCTCGGCATCGGCGACGCTCCCGCGCACGAACTGCAGCCCGGGATCGCCCGCGAGAGCGGCGAGGTTCTCCAGGTTGCCCGCGTAGGTGAGGGCGTCGAGATTCAGGATCGGCAGCGCCGGGCGCTCCGCGCGGAGCAGGTGGATGAAGTTGCTCCCGATGAAGCCGCAGCCGCCGGTGACGAGGAGCATCGCCTAGTCCTCTCCCGTCAGGGCGCCCTCGGGATCGACGAGCTCCTGCGCGTGGCGCAGGGAGCCGAAGGTGCCGGCATCCGTCCACCAGCCGGCGAGGACCTCGTAGCGCAGCGTGCCCTCGCGCAGGTAGGCGTTGTTCACATCCGTGATCTCCAGCTCGCCCCGTCCCGAGGGCCTCAGGCCACGGATGATCTCGAAAACCCGGCCGTCGTAGATGTAGATGCCGCAGACGGCGAGGTTGCTGCGCGGCGCCCGCGGCTTCTCCTCGATGCCGACGATGCGCTCGCCGGCCAGCTCCGCGACGCCGAAGCGCTCCGGATGCGCGACGGCCTTCAGGAAGATGCGCGCGCCGCCGCCCTGGCGGGCGAAGGCCGCGACGCCGGGGGCAATCGAGTCCGCGAAGATGTTGTCGCCGAGGATCACCGTCATCGGCTCGCCGTGGCAGAAGTTCTCGGCGAGGCCGAGCGCCTGGGCGATGCCGCCGGCTTCGTCCTGCACCCGGTAGGTGATCTGGCAAGCGAACTCGCGGCCGCTGCCGAGCAGGCCGACGACGTCGCCCATGTGCTCGGTGCCCGTCACGACGAGGATCTCGCCGATGCCCGCCTCGACCAGCTTGCGCAGCGGATGGAAGATCATCGGCACCCGCCCCACCGGCAGCAGATGCTTGTTGGTGACCTTCGTCAGCGGGAAGAGGCGGCTGCCCGTCCCGCCCGCGAGAATGATGCCTTTCATCGCCGCTCCTGCCCAGCGCTGGCGCCGTCCGGGTCTGGACAGCCTAGCCGCCGCCTCGGAGCCCGGCAACAGGAATTCTCCCTTGCCGCAGCGCCCGCCGCCCGCCTAGCCTGCGGCGGAGGCGAGATGGCAGAGCTGCTCATCGGCACCGCCGGCTGGAGCTACGACGACTGGCGCGGCACGGTCTACCCGGCGTCCCCGCCGCCCCGCTTCGATCCCCTGCGCTACCTGGCCGCGCACTTCGACCTCGTCGAGATCAACGTCAGCTTCTACCGGCTGCCGCGACCGGAGCTCGTGGCCGGCTGGCTGCAGCGCGTGCAGGAGTTTCCCGCCTTCCGCTTCCTGCTCAAGGCACCCCGCACCTGGACCCATCCCGAGCCCGGCGCCGCCGATCCGCCGCCCGCGCCCTTCCGCGCGCTCGCCGAGCTGCTCGCGGGGGGCGGCCGCCTCGGCGCGGTGCTCCTGCAGTTCCCCTGGTCCTTCCGCGCCGGCGCCCCGGCCCGGGCTCGCGTCGCCCGCCTACGCGACTGGCTGCCCGGGCTGCCGGTCGCCGTCGAGGTCCGGCATGCGAGCTTCGCGGGCCCCGACTGGCCGCGCTGGCTGGCCGCGCAAGACTGCCTGCCCGTGAACGTGGACCAGCCCGCCCTGCCCGGCTGTCTGGCCCTGGGCGCCGAGTGCGGCCCTCAGGCCGCCTACTTCCGCCTGCACGGGCGCAACGCGGGGCAGTGGTTCGCGCCCGCGGCCGGACGCGACGCCCGCTACGACTACCTGTACACGGAGGCGGAACTGGACGGCGTGGCCGAGCAGGTCGCCGAGGCCGCCCGTCGCGTGCCCCTGCTCTTCCTCGTCACGAACAATCACTACCGGGGGCAGGCGGCAGTGAACGCGCTGCAGCTGCGGGCGCGCCTGCTCGGGCGTCCCCTGCCCGTGCCGCCCGCGCTTCTGGCCAGCTACCCGCAGCTGGCGGCCATCGCCGCGCCGCCGCCGCGGCGCCCGGGCGAGCTGTTCTGAGCCGGCTAGCGCTGCCCGGACCCGCGGCGCAATGCGGCGAGGCTGTCGGCGCCCGCCTCGCCGTGGGTCACGGTGAGCGAGTCGTCGATCGGCGGCCATTGCCAGACGAGGGCCACCGTCGGCGCGCCGCTCTCGTTGGCGAGAGCATGGAGTTCCCCCGCCGGGATCTGGAGCAGTTCCCCCGGCCCGTAGGCACTCTCGCCGGCCGCTCGCTGCAGGCGCCCGCGGCCGCGCCAGATGTAGATCCAGACGTCGCTGAGGGGGAAGTAGTGCGGCGGCTCTTCACCGCGCAGCTGGTAGAGCGCGACGGCGAGCAGGGAGTCCGCGCTGAAGATCGGCGTGCGCCGCGCGTTCTCGTCCTCGCGCAGGGGCTGGCGCTGCAGGAGCTCCTGCAGGCGGGTCTGCGCAAAGGGCAGGGAGGGCGCCGCCTCGGCGGCGCCCGTCTCGCCGGGCGCGAAGGCCGCAGCGTCCTCGCCGCCGCGCGCCGGCACGCCATCGATGTAGCGACCGCCGCCCAGGCGGGGGCGGGTGCGCAGGCTGTCGCGCGCGCCGGTCGTGGTCTGCGCGAGCCCGTCGCTCGCGCTCGCGGCCAAGAGGCCGAGACCGAGGACAATCAGGCGCAGGCGAGTCGCCATCGCCGCCTCCCTTCTCAGAGGTGATCGCCGCGCCCGTTCGTGTAGGCGTGATGCGGCGGCACGCCCAGACTCTCCAGCTCCTCGACGACCTGCCGCATCAGGGCCGCCTTCTGGCGGTGCGGCAGGAAGGCGCTCTTGAATCCGTTCAGGATCAGCTCGTGGATGTCCCCGACCGTCAGCGCGAAGGCCCGCGTCGCCCGCTCGAACTCCAGCGTCACGCTGGTGTCGGAGATCAGGCGGTTGTCGGTGTTCAGCGTGACGCGCAGGCCCAGCTCGAGGTACTTGCGGCAGGGGTGGTCCTGCAGCGAGGAGACCGCTCCCGTGTGCACGTTGCTCGTCAGGCACATCTCGAGCGGGATGCGGTGGTCGTTGACGTAGTTCATCAGCTCGGGGCTCTCGAAGAGCCGCGTGCCGTGGCCGATGCGATGCGTGCCGCAGTAGTGCAGGGCCTGGGCGATGCTCTCCGGGCCGAAAGCCTCCCCGGCGTGCAGGGTCGAGTTCAGGTTGTGGTTGAGCACGAAGTAGAAGGCCTCGCGGTGCTGCTTGGCCGGGTAGTCCTTCTCCTCGCCGGCGAGATCGAAGGCGACGATGCCGAGGTCCTTGTAGAGCAGGGTCGCCTGCGCGAGCTCGAGCGAGCGCTCGGGCGTCATCGAGCGGATGCCGCAGAGGATCTGCCCCGTGAGGATGCCCGTCTCCGCCTCCGCCCGCCGCAGGCCGCGCGCGACGGCCTCGATGATCTCGCGGTTGTGCAGGCCGCGCTCCCGGTGCAGCAGGGGGCTGTAGCGCACCTCGATCAGGCGCACGTTCTCGGCGGCGGCGTCCAGCGCCAGCTCGTAGGCGACGCGCTCCAGGGCCGGCGCCGTCTGGAGCACCGGCAGCGTGTACATGAAGGCGCGCAGGTAGTGCGAGAGGCTGCGCTCCTCGCCCTGGACCTGCGTCAAGGCGCGCAGCTCCCGCTCGTTGGTGGCCGGGAGTTCGACCCCCTGCGCCGCGGCGAGCTCGAGCAGGGTCAGCGGGCGCAGGGAGCCGTCGAGGTGCACGTGGAGGTCGGTCTTCGGCAGGCGGGTCAGCCACTCGCGGTCGATGTTCACGGCCTCGCCTTTCCGCGTCGACTCGGCCTCAGGCCGGCCCGCCGCCCTGGAAGTACTGCTCCTCGAAGATCTCGGCGTAGGTCTCGCCGCCCATGAAGTCCTCGAAGCTGTCCTGCGGCTGCTGGAAGAGCACGCCGCGCTCGATCAGCTCGTAGACCAGACTGCCGAAGTCGCGGCTGCTGCGGATGCCCCAGGCGCGGAAGACGAGGGCCGCCAGGGGGCCGTAGCGCTCGGCGCCCAGGCGCTGGATGCCCGCCAGCAGTTCGGCTCCCGTCACGTGTCCGGCGCGCGCGAGCTGCTCGCGCGCCGCCGCCAGCGCTTCGAGCAGGAAGGCGTAGGCCGCATCCGCGTAGGCCTTGCTCTCGACCATGCCGCCTCCTCCCCTGGTTGCGCAGGCGACAACTAAGCGCAGCCCGGGGCGGCTGTCAATCGACCTTGCTCTGCATCAGCTCGGCGAAGAGCCGTTCGTAGCGCCCGACCACCGCCGGCAGGGCGTAGTCGGCGACGGCCGTCGCGCGCCCGGCCTGGCCGATGCGCTGCCGCAGCGAAGCGTCGGCGAGCAGCGCGTCGCAGCGGGCGATCCAGGCGCCTGTGTCGGCGGGCTCGAGCAGGTAGCCGTTCTCGCCGTCGCGCACGAACTCCGGCGGCCCCCCGCGCTGCGTGATCAGGACCGGCACGCCGCAGCTCATCGCCTCGAGCGCTGCGAGGCCGAAGGACTCGTGCTCGCTGGGCTGGAGGTAGAGGTCGGCCACCGGCAGCAGTTCCTCGATGCGCTCCCAGGGCCCGAGCAGGCGCACGCGCCCGCCCAGGCCCAGCTCGCGCGCCCGGTACTCGAGCCCCACCAGCTCGGGGCCGTCCCCCGCCAGGAGGAGGACGACCCGCTCCCGCTCCGCGAGCCCGGCGAGGATGTCGACCAGCGAGAGCGCCCGCTTCACCGGCCGGAAGTTCGAGGCGTGCAGCAGGATGTGCTGCTGGGGCGTCGCAAAGCGCGCGCGCTGGGGGCAATCCGCCCGCGGACGGAAGCGCTCCGTGTCGACGAAGTTGGGCAGGGTGCGGATCTTCTTGTCCGTGTGAAAGATGCGCCGCGTCTCCGCCGCGAGGAAGTCGCTCACCGCGGTCACGCGGTCCGATTGCTCGATGCTCCAGCGCGTGATCCGGTGGTAGCTCGGGTGGGTGCCGACGAGCGTGATGTCCGTGCCGTGCAGGGTCGTCACGACCGGGATGCGCCGGGAGCCCATCTGGCTGGCCAGGATCGCCGACGCCGCGTGCGGAATGGCGTAGTGCACGTGCAGGAGATCGAGGCCATGGAAGCTCGCCACCTGGTGCATCTTGACTGCGAGCGCGAGCGTGTAGGGCGGGTACTCGAAGAGCGGGTAGTCGAGCATCTCGACGGTGTGTACCCAGACCCGCTCCTGGCCCTGCGTGACGCGGAAGGGCACCGAGGCGGTGATGAAGTGCACCTCGTGGCCGCGCTCGGCGAGGGCGAGGCCCAGTTCGGTGGCGACGATGCCGCTGCCGCCCACCGAGGCATAGCAAGAGATGCCGATCTTCAGCGGGCGGCTCATGCCGGGCCTCCGCCGGGGGCGCCGAAGGGCTCGGCGCTGAGCAGCCAGCCCGGGTCCCGGACCAGCGGCACCTGGGCGCTGAAGAAGGGCTCCCCGTAGTTGCAGCCGGCCTGCGCCCCGTAGAAGCGGTCGCGGGCGAGGATCTGGCCGAGGAAGTCCGGGTGGTTGATGCTCGTCTCCGCGCGACCGTCCCCGCGCAGGAACTGGCTCGCGTAGCAGCGCAGGGCCGCTTGCTTCTTCTCGATCACGCTGTCGATGTCGACCACGACGCTGGGCCGGAACGGGAAGCGCTCCATCATCTCCAGGATGCGCGCCGGCCGGCGCGGCGGGCCATCGGCCCCGAAGCGCGCGAGGCCGGCCAGGAAGGCGGCGTCCCAGAGCAGCCGGTGCGCAGCCCGGTGGTCCGGGTGCCGATTGCGCGCCGTGTGAATGATGAGCAGGTCCGGCCCCAGGCGCCGCAGCCAGCCGACCAAGGCCTGGCGCTGCCCGTGGTCGGCAGGGCTGAGGTACCCGTCGGGCAGGCCCGCGTTCTCGCGCCGGGCGACGCCGAGGATGGCGGCCGCCGCCGCGGCCTCCCGCGCCCGGAGCGCCGGATCGCCGTTGGAGCCCAGCTCGCCCGCAGTCAGGTCGAGGATGCTCACCTCGTGGCCCCGCGCGGCGGCGAGGGCGAGCGTGCCGCCAGCGCAGATCTCGACGTCGTCGGCGTGGGCGCCGACGGCCAGCAGGTGCATCTCAACCTCCTTGCGGGGCGTCCGCGAGCGTCCATTCAAAGTGCGTTCCGCCCTCCCAGGCCGCCAGGTGCGCGGCCGCGAGTTCGACGAGAGCCCCGGCATCCGCCAGGGGGTGGCCAGGCCTGGCCAGCGGGCTGCTCTGGCGGCCGCCGCCGTCCAGGCCCGCCGCCCGGTCCCCCGCGCTGATCGCCGCCAGGCGCGGCCAGGCCGGCGGGCAAGGCAGGGCCAGCGCCCGGAAGCCGGCCAGCAGCTGGCGATGGTAGGCCCACTCGGCAGGGCCGAGGACTGCGGCCGCCACGGGCAGCACGGCGTCCTGCACCAGCGGCCGCAGGGCGGCGTTGGGCGCCAGGGCGGGGGGCGACTCGCCCAGGCGCCGCGCGAGGGCGTCGCCGTAGTCGCCGGCGCTCGGCAGCAGCCGCCGGCGGCCGCGCAGGAAGTAGAGCGCGCGCTCGCCGATCCCCGGCCGCAGCGGCGCTTCGCCGAGCTCAGCGGCGATTGCCGCGCCCGCGGCGTCCACGGCGGCCGCGAAATCCCCCCGCCGCTCGGCGTAGCGCGCGAAGAGCGGCGCCGCGGCCGCGCGCAGGGCTTCCGCGCGGGCGTCGAGCAGGAAGAGCGACCAGGGCGCGAAGTGCTCGGCCAGCAGGCGCGCGCTGTGCGCGCCCAGGTCCTCGCCAGGGCGCGGCGCCCGGGCAGCAAGCCCGGACGCGAGGCCGCTCAGGCCGAGCAGGTCTCGCCAGGCCGGTCCGGGATCGAGATCGCCGACGAAGCCGCCGCGCCTCTCCTGCGCCGCCGGCAGGGCGACCGCGAGCGGCGGCCGACCGGGCCGGGGGAGCGCCTGCCCCCGCGCCTCGGCGAAGTCGCTGTCGTCCGCGGCCGACCAGAAGCACCCGTAGTGGGGCTCCCCCCGCTCGCGGCTGAGCCGTTCGGCCAACGCCACGGCGGTGGCGGCCTTCTGCAGGCTGAGGCCCAGGGGCAGGGGAAAGCAGGGCTGCTGACCGGTGAGGACGAGCCGCGCCCGGCCCGCCGCCAGCTCCGCGCGCGCCGGCGCGCTCCCGCCGCCCAGGGCCGCGAGCAGTGCCGGCGACAGGGGACGGGGGGCGCGCAGCGGATCGCCGGCGAGAGCCGGTGGCGGCGGGAGCGCGCGGCGCGTTGCCAGCGCGGCCAGACGGCTCATCCCTCCCGCTCCACGAGCAGGATGAAGCGCGCGCTCTGCGGCGCGTAGGGGCCGCCGTGGTAGTCCCCCCAGCGCTCCCGCTCGCGGAAGCCGCGTCCGGCCAGGGCCGCGCTCAGTTCCGCGGGCGCGAAGAGGCGCACGCTCTCCTCGTAGCGCAGGGCTTCGCCCTCGCCCGTGCGCGGCCGGACCGTCACGCGCTTGACGATGCGCTCGCCCTCGATCCGCCGCTCCTCCTCGGCGATCCAGTGCTCGCCGCGCCGCTCGCCGCGCTCTGCCATCTGGCCCGGGAGCGCGCTGCGATTGAGGAAGTCGAAGAAGAGCCAGCCGCCGGGACGCAGCACGCGCGCCAGCTCGGCGAAGACCTGCCAGTTCTCGGCGTCCTCGCGGAAGTAACCGAACGAGGTGAACATGCTCAGGGCGCCGTCGAAGCTCGCCGCGGCGAAGGGGAGCCGGCGCATGTCGCCGCGCACGAGCGCGAGTCCGGGCCGCAGGCGGCCGCGGGCGGCCTTCAGCAGCGGCTCCGAGAGGTCCAGCCCGACGGCGCGCAGCTGGCGGCGGCCCAGTCCCGCGAGATGGCGGCCGGCGCCGCAGGCGAGGTCCAGCAGACGCTCCCCGGGGCGCAGGCGCCCGCTGCGCTCCAGGAGCGCCAGCGCGAGCTCCGCTTCGCGCTCGTTGCGGTGCGCGTAGAGTTCGAGGTAGTGCTCGCCGAAGCCGTCCACGTACCAGGGCCTAGGCAAGTGCGCCTCCGCTCCAGAAGAGCGCCGAGAGATAGCCGACGACCTGCCGCCGGTCTCCGGTCACGGGCGAGGAGTCGCGGCGGTCGAGCAGCTCGATCCGCCCCCCCCCATCCGCGCTCCGCGCCGCCTGCTCGGCGAGCAGGAGCTGGAGCGGCTCGGCGCCACAGGCCTCGGCCCGCCCGCTCTCGACCGCGCCGGCCAGACCCTCGGCGTCGCCGGCTGCGATCAGCCGAGCCGCCTCGGCGTCGAGGCGCTCCGCCTCGGCCGCGCCGTGGTAGTGCGAGAGGTCACTCGTCACCAGCCAGAGGTCCGCCGGCGCCCTGAGCGCCGCCAGCCGCGTCCGGGCGAGCTCCCGCTCGGCGCGGCTCAGGGGCCCCACCAGCAGCGGCAGCAGGCTCACCCCGGGCAGGCAGCGCTGCAGGAAGGGCAGCTGCACCTCGAGCGCGTGCTCCCGCGCGAGCGCCTCCTCGGCCAGCGCGAAAGGCGCGCCGCCGGCGAGGAGCGCGTCGACCGCCGCGAGGTCCACAGGCAGCGACCCGAGAGGCGTCTCCCAGGCGGCCTCGCGCGAGAGGCCGATGCCGCGCAGCGCGCGGTGGTGGTTCGGTCCCAGGAGCAGCACGCGCCGCACCGGCCCTCCGGCCAGCCGCGCGAAGGCCGCCGCCGCGCAGGCGCCCGAGTAGACGTGGCCGGCATGCGGCACGAGGGCCGCCCAGGGCGCCGCGCCGGCCGCGGCGGACGGCCACTGGGCGAGCAGCGCATCCACGCTGCGGCCCAGCGCGGCGGCCTCTCCCGGGTAGAACTGACCGGCCCAGGCAGCGGCCCTAGCCAAAGTGCTCACCTCGCTGGAGAAGGGTCGGCTGCGCCCACTCGGGGCGCGTGGCGGGGTAGTCGATCGTGTAGTGCAGGCCGCGGCTCTCCTTGCGGGCTCGCGCCGAGCGGACGATCAGCTGGGCGACGAGGGCGATGTTGCGCAGCTCGATCAGCTCCGGCGAGATCCGGTAGCGCCAGTAGAAGCTCTCCACCGTGTCCCGCACGTGGCGGATGCGCTCCTCGGCCAGGGTGAGCCGCTCGTCGCTGCGCACGATGCCCACGTAGTCCATCATGATGCGCCGGACGAGATCCCAGTCGTGCTCCAGGACGACCGATTCGCGGTAGTCCCGCCCCTCGGGGGCGCTCCAGGGCTTGAGCGCGGGCTGCGCCGCCATGGGGGCGTCCTCGCTGGCCAGCGCCGCCGCCGCCCAGTGCGCCCAGGTCACCGCCTCCAGGAGCGAGTTGCTGGCCAGGCGATTCGCTCCATGCACGCCCGTGCAGCTCACTTCGCCGATCGCGAGCAGGCCCGCGAGGCTGCTGCGCCCGGCCAGGTCCACCTGCACGCCGCCGCAGGCGTAGTGCGCGGCGGGCACCACCGGTACGAGCTGGCTTCGCGGATCGATGCCGACGCTCTGCAGCGCCTCGCAGATCGCCGGAAAGCGCTTGGGGATCCGCTCCCGCCCGATGGGCGCGAAGTCCAGCCACATGTGCTTCTCGCCGCGGATCTTCAGCTCGTGGTCGATGGCGCGGGCGACGATGTCCCGCGGCGCCAGGTCGGCGCGCGGATCGTAGCGCGCCATGAAGGCCTCGCCCGCCCCGTTGCGCAGCAGCGCGCCCTCGCCGCGCACGGCCTCGCTGATCAGCTGCGTCCTCAGCTGCGGGTGGTAGAGGCAGGTCGGGTGGAACTGCACGAACTCCAGGTTCGCGACCACGGCCCCCGCCCGGTAGGCCATGGCCAGTCCGTCGCCGGTGGCGATGTCCGGGTTGCTGGTGTAGGCGTAGACCTTGCCCAGGCCGCCCGTCGCGAGCAGGGTCCAGCGGGCGGCGATCGCCAGCACCTCGCCGGTCGCCGCATCCAGGACATAGGCGCCGTAGACGCGCCCTTCCCCGCCCTTGCCCTGCAGGTGCTGCGCCAGGGCCAGGTTGACGGCCATGTGATTCTCCAACACGGTGATCGCGGGATCACTTTGAGCGCGTTCGAGGAGAACGCGCTCCAGCTCGCGACCCGTGTAGTCCGCCACGTGGACGATGCGGCGCTGGCTGTGTCCTCCCTCCCGGCCCAGCGCCAGGGCCTGCCCATCCCGGCTGAAGGCCACGCCCCATTCGAGCAGCTCGCGCACCCGCGCCGGTCCGTCGGCCACCATCCGCTCCACCCGTTCGACGTCGCAGAGGCCGGCGCCCGCCGCCAGGGTGTCGGCGACATGGGCCTGGAAGTCGTCCCCGGGCGCGAAGACGGAGGCGATGCCGCCCTGTGCCCAGCGCGTGTTGCTCTCGTCGGCTCCCTTCTTCGTGACGAGGATCACCCGACCCAGGCGCGCGGCCTTGAGCGCGAAGCTGAGGCCGGCGATCCCGCTGCCGATGACGAGGCAATCCGTCTGCATGCTCCTCCCGGGCCTGCCGCCGGCCGCTGCGCTGCCGCCCGCAGTCTACGCCAGGGGGCCGCGCCGTGCAAACTGAGCCGGGCTGGGCAGGCTTCGCCTCGGCGGGCGCTGCCCGCGCCGCGCCCGACCGCCGCCGGCGCCGGCCGGCGCTTCCTCCCAGCGGCCTGGGCTGCCTCCTCGCTTCCCGGGCTTCCTCGCCTGGGACCCTGACGGCGATGGCACAGCCGTTGCAGTTCGGGAGGAGAATTCCCTGCGCCACAGGAGGTCAGTATGCGCAGCAGCGCCGCCTTCATCCTCATCGCCGTCGCCGCGCTGGGCCTCGCTCTCAGCGGCGGCTGCGGCGAGAACGCCATCGAGGGCCACACGCGCCCCACCCTCTTGTCCATCAATGGCGGCGCGCCGCTGCACGCGGACGTCTTCGTGGAGGACACCACCGTGACTGGCGGCGGCTACATCCCCGAGGAGTCGGTGGAGTTCGTCTTCGCCAATCCGCCGAGCCAGCGGTTCCTCGACCTGACCCCGGATGATCCTTACGGCGTCTTCATCCTCGACTCCTACACGGTGCGCTACGAGGTCTTGCAGATGCTGCCCACCGGTTCGGGCTTCTCCGAGGCCAACCTGCCGGCCGTGTCGGCGCCGATCCACCTCGGCCTGCCCGTGAACGCCGAGGTCACGACGGCCCTCGTTCTCGCCCCGGCCTCCCTGAAGCTGGAGCCGCCGATCCTCGACCTCATGCCCGGCACGGGCACCGTGCCCTACGGCGAGGTGGTGGTGCAGGCGGAGATCACCTTCACGGGGCACGAGCAGGGCTCGAACCGCTCGCAGTCCTTCGAGGCGGTGACGACCATCCTCTTCGCCAACTACGCCGACGAGGACTAGGCGCCGCCCAGGCGCTCGCGCAGCAGGGCGAGTGCCGCGGCGGGATCCGCGAGTTGCAGGTTCGCCGCTAGCACCTGGGGCGCCGGCCCCGGCAGATCCCAAGAGGACGCCCAGCGCTGGGCGTCCTTTTCTGTCAGCAGCACCCGGGCTCCCCGCAGCGCCGCGCCGGCCGCCGCGATGCGCCGTCTCAGGCGCGGCGTCCAGTCGGCGTGGTCCGCCACGCGCAGGCGCCCGCGCAGGGCGAGCCCCGCCCCCGCCGCCGCGGCCTCGAAGCGCTCCGGCCGCGCGATCCCCGCCACCGACAGGTAGCCGTCGGGCCAGGGCGCGGCCGGCCGGCCGTCCAGTTCCACGAGGCAGGGCGCTCCGGCCACCAGGCGGAGCACGGGCGCTGGCCAGCGGGCGGGCGCCGCCTCCCCCACGGCCAGCGCGTAGGCGCTGGCCCGCGCGAGGGCGCCGGGAAACTCCCGCAGCGGGCCCGCGGGCAGCAGGCGCCAGGGCGAGAGTGCGCAGCCCGGCGACAGGAGCACGAGGTCGAGGTGCCGCGCCAGGCGCCGGTGCTGGAAGCCATCGTCGACGATCAAGAGGTCGCAGCGGCCGCTCGCCTCGAGCCAGCGCGCGCCTTCCCACTTGGGCCGGGCAGCGACGAGGGGCAGCCCAGGCAGCCGCGCCGCCAGGAGGCGCGCCTCGTCGGGCGCAGCGCGCGCGAAGTCCGCCGCCTCGCGGCTGAGCAGGCGGTGGCCCCGCGCCGGCCGCCCCCAGAGTCCCGTCACGACGCCGGGCCGCCAGCCGGCCTCCGCGAGGAGCTGCGCGAGCAGGGCGACCGTCGGCGTCTTGCCGGTGCCGCCGATCTCGAGGTTCCCGACGGAGAGCACGGGGAGGCGGCCTTCCCAGGCTCGCGCCGCCTGCCAGGCGCCATTCAGGGCCGCGCCCAGCCCGTAGAGCAGGCCCAGGGGCGCGAGCAGGCG
>VGXI01000061.1 GCA_016873475.1 bacterium
GGGGATGCGGTGGCCGGCGAAGGGTCTGCTCTGGGCGTAGCGCGCGCGCAGGGCGAGGAGGACCGGCATCCGGCTCTCCGCCCACTCGATGCGGCGCCGGCCGGCTTCGGCCAGCTTGAGGTTCGCCACCTTGTAACGGGTCGTCGTGTTCATGCTGTTCTCCTCCTAGCCGCCGCAGCGCGCGCTGAGCGGCGCGGCCAGATCGGTGTCCTCCCAGCGGAAGCCCTCGCCCTCCCGGCCGAAGTGGCCGAAGGCGGCCGTCCGCGCGTACTGCGGCCGCAGCAGGTCGAGGTGCCGGATGATGCCCCGCGGCTGGAGCGGAAAGAGCTCCCGCACCGCGGCCGTGAGGGCGGCGTCCGCGACGCGCCCGGTGCCGAAGGTGTCGACCATCACGCTGACGGGATCGGCGACGCCGATCGCGTAGGCGATCTGCACCTCGACCTCGCGCGCCAGCCCGGCGGCGACGATGTTCTTGGCGATGTAGCGGCCCATGTAGGAGGCCGAGCGGTCCACCTTGCTCGGGTCCTTGCCGCTGAAGGCGCCGCCGCCGTGGCTGCCCTTGCCGCCGTAGCTGTCGACGATGATCTTGCGGCCGGTCACGCCGCAGTCGGCCTTCGGCCCGCCCTCGACGAAACTGCCCGTCGGGTTGATGTGCACGGCGTAGCCGGCGAACTCGCAGCCGCTCGCCTCGAGCACGGGCCGGATCACCTGCGCCTCGACCTCGGCGCGCAGGTCGGCGATGCGCCAGGCGGCGTCGTGCTGCGTCGAGAGGACGACGGCGGCGATGCGCAGGGGCCGCCCGTTGTCGTACTCCACCGTGACCTGGCTCTTGCCGTCCGGCCGCGCGTAGCGCAGCTCCCCGGCGCGACGCAGGTCGGCGAGACGGCGCGTGAGCCGATGCGCGAGCGTGATCGGCAAGGGCATCAGGCTGGGCGTCTCGTTGCAGGCGTAGCCGAACATCATGCCCTGGTCGCCGGCGCCGCCGGTGTCGACGCCGCGCGCGATGTCGGGCGACTGCTTGTCGATGCTCGTCAGCACGGCGCAGGTGTGCGAGTCGAAGCCCATCTCGCAGCTCGTGTAGCCGATGCGGGCGATGGTCTCGCGGATCAGGCTCGGGATGTCGACCCAGACCTCCGTGCGCATCTCGCCGGCGACGATGGCCATGCCCGTCGTGACGAGCGTCTCGACGGCAACGCGCGCGCCGCCCGGGTCCTTGCCCTCGCTCGCCTCCTGGGCGAGCACGGCGTCGAGGATGCTGTCGGAGATCTGGTCGGCAACCTTGTCGGGGTGGCCGTCGGTCACCGACTCGGAGGTGAAGAGATGGCGCTCGGACACGGTGGCTCCTTGGCTGGATTTCAGGCGGGGGGGCGCTCGCCGCGCACGACGCTGTGGTCGCCGAGATTGAGGCTGCCCCGCAGCCCCTCGACCAGGCAGTCGGCCCCGATCAGCGAGTCGTGGAGCAGGCAATCTCGCACACGCGCCCCTTCACCGACAATGGAATTCTCCAGGCGCCCGCCGCTGACGGCGCAGCCCTCGCCGAGGCTGACGTAGGGCCCGATCGTGCAGTCCGCGAGCTGGGCCGAGGCGGGCGCGAAGACGGGCGGCAGGAAGCGCACGCCGGGCCGCGGTGCCGGCGCGGGCAGGCCGTCGAGGAGAGCGCGATTCGTCTCGAGCCAGGTCTCCTCCTTGCCGACGTCGAACCAGTCGGCGATCGCGAAGGGCGTCAGCGCTTCGCCCTGCTCGATCATCAGCTGGAGGGCGTCGGTGAGCTGCACCTCGCCCCGCGTGGTCCGCCCGCTCGCGACCACGCTCGCCAGGGCCGCGCGCAGGACGGCGAGGTCCTGGAAGGCGTAGATGCCGACCAGGGCGAGGTCGCTGCGGGGCTGCGCGGGCTTCTCTTCGAGGTCGACGATGCGGCCGGCCTCGACCACCGCCACCCCGAAGCGCCGGGGATCGGCGACGGCCTTCACCCCCATCGCGTGGCCGGGTGCGGCGAGCAGACCGGCGAAGTCGGCGCGCACGATGGTGTCCCCGAGCACGATGAGACCGCGGCCGCCGGCGATGCCGGCGCCGCCGTCGGCGCCCAGCAGCGCCTGGTAGACGGCGTGGCCCAGCCCGAGCCGCTGCTCCTGCAGCACGCTGTCGACGGCCAGGCCCGGGTAGCTCGCAGCCACCCAGTCGGCGATCATCTCGCCGCGGTAGCCGACGACCAGCACCACGCGGTCGACGCCGACGGCGATCAGCTGGTCGAGGATGTGGCCGAGCACGAGATTGCCCGCCACCGGCAGCAGGGCCTTCGGGCGGCTGTGCGTGTGCGGGCGCAGGCGCGTGCCGACGCCGGCGGCGGGGATGATGGCGGTCAGGCGCATCCGGGCTCCCGGGACTCCGCGAGCCGCCGCTTCAGCTCGGCGAGCGCGGGCGTGGGGGTCGGGTCGACGCCCCGCATCAGGGCGTGGTAGACGGTCATGCTGTCGCCCAGGAGCAGGCTTGTCAACAGACGCGGGAGCAGGCCCGCGCCGCGCGCGCCGATCGTGAGCGCGGCGAGGCCGTGGGCGGCGAGCAGCGCGTCGACGTGGCGGCGCCGGAGCAGCACGCGCGGATGGGCGGCCTCGGCGCCCAGCCAGATGGGGAGGCCCGGCAGGTCGCCGGCCGTCCAGGGGATCCAGCTGTTGTGCTGCAGCTCGGGCAGGCTGCGCCGGTGGGCGCTGCGCCCCGCGTTCTCCTCGAACTGGCAGCGCAGGCGCAGGGCGACGCCCGCCCAGGCCGGCGCCAGGGCGCAGAAGATGGGCCGCGCCTCGCCGAGAGCCAGGGCGAGCGCCTTGCCCGGGTTCGCGGCCAGCGGCCGGTCCGGGCTGCAGTCCGCAGCGAGGGCCGCCAGGCTGGGCCCCAGTTCCCCCGGCGACTCGGCGGCCTCGTCGTGGAGGCCGAGCCCGGCGCCGATCGCGAGCAGGCGGCCGAGGATGGCCGGCAGTGCCGCGCGCGGGACGTGGCCGCTGGGCAGCGTGAAGCAGGGACAGTCGGCCGTCGCGGCGGCCAGGCGCCCGCCGGCGGTGACGACGAGCGGCGCCAGACCCGCCGCGCGCGCCTCGCCGAGCAGGGCGAGCACCTCCTCCGTCTCGCCGGAGTAGCTGCACAGGACCAGCGCGTCGCGCGGCCGCAGGGGCGGCAGGCGGTAGTCGCGCACGGCGAGGAGCTGGCAGTCGACCCCGCTGCCGCCGGCTGCGTAGAAGCCGGCGAGCAGGTCCCCTGCGATCGCGCTCCCCCCCATCGCCCCGATCAGCAGGCGCCCGGGCGGCCGCCGCGCCGGGGATTCCAGCTCCCAGCCCGGGGGCAGCCCCGCGCGGCGCGCAGCGGCGAGGAGCGCCGGAAAGGCGGCCAGGCGGCCCAGCATGTCGCCGGCGTCGGTGGCCGCGAGGGCCGCGGGCTCGTCCAGGCGCGCGCGCCAGACCTCGCTCACGCGCGGGACTCCGCCGGCTGGAGGACCGCGGCCAGCTCGGGGAACTTGCGGGCGGCCAGCCGCGAGACGCTGCGCCGGATCTCCTCGGCCGTCGCGTAGCTCCAGGCGCTCTTGACCAGGCCTCGCGCCTGGTCGTAGGTCACGCTGCGGATGATGCGCTTGATCTCGGGCAGGCGATAGGGGTTGACGCTGATCTCGTCCAGACCGAGCCCGATGAGCAGGATCGTGAAGAGCGGGTCCTCGGGCAGCTCGCCGCAGATGCCGACCCAGCAGCCGCCCTCCTTGCCCGCGGAGACCGTGCGCTTGATCTGGCGCAGGATCGCCGGATGGAACGGTTCGTAGAGCTTGCGCACGAAGTCGTTGTCGCGGTCGATGGCCAGCGAGTACTGGACGAGGTCGTTGGTGCCGATGCTGAAGAAGTCCACCTCGCGGGCGAGGTGGTGGGCGATCACGACGGCGCTGGGGGTTTCGATCATCACGCCCAGCTGGTAGTCGCTCTGGAAGGCCAGGCCCGCGGCGGCGAGCTCGGCCTTGACCTCGGCGAGGTGGCGCTTCACTTCACGGATCTCCTCGACGCGCGAGACCATCGGCACCATCAGGCGCAGGCTGCCGGCGACGCCCGCGCGCAGGATGGCCCGCAGCTGCGTGCGAAAGAGCGCCGGCTGGTCGAGGGCGTAGCGGATCCCGCGCCAGCCGAGCGAGGGATTGTCCTCGGCGGGGAAGCGCATGGCGGGCGAGACCTTGTCGCCGCCCAGGTCCATGCTGCGGATGATCACCGGGTCCGGCGCCACCGCCGCCAGCACCTCGCGGTAGACCGCCAGCTGGGCCTCCTCGTCCGGGAAGCTCGGGGAGGCCAGGAACAGGTACTCGGTGCGGAACAGGCCGATGCCCGCCGCCCCGTACTGGACGGCCGCCTGCACCTCCATCGGGAGCTCGATGTTGGCCATCAGCTCGATCTGGCGGCCGTCGCGCGTTTCGGCTGGATAGTCCTTGTAGCGCAGGCTCTGCCGCTCGAGTTCAGCGTAGGCCTCGCGCAGCCGCGCGAACTGCAGCGCGGCATGCGCGTCGGGGTGGAGCACGATCTGCCCCGTGTGCCCGTCGAGGATGAGCCGGTCGCCGCTCTTGGCAACGGTTGCGAGGCCGTCGACGCCGACGACGACCGGAATGCCCAGGCTGCGGCCGAGGATGACCGAGTGGCTTGTCTCGCCGCCGCGCTCGGTGACGAAGCCGAGCACGCGCTCGCGGCTCATCGTCGCCGCGTCCGAGGGACTGATGTCCCGCGCAATCACGATCACCGGCTCGCTGAGCGCGCCGAAGCCGGTCGCGTCGCGGCCGCTGAGGCGTGCGAGTACACGCCGTTCGACGTCGCGCAGGTCGCCGCTGCGGTCGGCCAGCCCGTTGTCCAGGCTCTGGAAAGTGCGGACGATCCGCTGGCAGGCTTCGGCATAGGCGGTCTCGGCGCACCAGCCCTCGCCGATCAGATGGTGGGTCTGGTCGAGCAGGAACTGATCGAGCAGGATGAAGCGATGGGCGTCGAAGATGCGCGCATGGTCCTCGCCCAGTTCCTCCGCGACGCGCGCGCGGGCGGCGAGGATCTCGGCCTCCGTCGCCGCGAGCGCGGCCGCGAAGCGGTCGCGCTCCGCGGGGATGGCGGCGGGCTCCACCTGGCGGGGCGGACCCGTCGGGAGATCCTGGTCGTAGACGAGGATCGGCCCCTCGGCCACGCCGGGGGCGCCGGGCCGGCCCTGAAAGCGCCGCGGCTCCTGCTCAGGGGGCATCCTCGTAGAACCCCCGCGCGAAGAGGGCGGCGATCTCGGCGAGGGCCGCCGCCTCCCGCTCGCCCTCGCAGCGCACGCGCACGCTGCTGCCTCGCGCGGCGCCGAGCGCGGCGACGCCGAGGATGCTCTTGCCGTCCACTTCGATGATGCCGTTGGAGAGGGTGACCTTGCAATCCAGGGCAGAGGTCAGCTTGACCAGCTCGCTGGCGGCACGCAGGTGCAGACCCTTCGCGTTGACGACTTGCAGATCCCGTTCCAGCAAGATCGCTCCTTCCTCCAGCGGACGGCTCAGCCGGCCGGCGACAGCTCGACGCGGTAGCGCAGGGTCGCCGACTCGCCGCTGCCAAGATCGACGGCCTGGCCGACGCAGAGCCAGGACCCTTGGTAGACGCGCTCGAAGCCGGCCTCGGAGAGGCTCACCGTCTCGATCGGCTCACGATAGACCGCCAGGCCGGCCCCGGCAAGGGCGATGCTGACGCCGCTCCAGTCGTCCCGGAGCTCGAGGCGGTCGGCCGTCTCCCAACCCCGGCTGCGCAGGCGGCAGTCCGCGGCCGGCCGGCCCTCGACGAGGACGCGGCGATCGGGGGCGTCGGGTGCGAGCAGGTTCAGATTCCAGCCCGAGCCGAGGCGGGCGGCGAGCCGCCCCGGCCCCGTGTAGCGGAGCGCGATCGCCACGGCCAGCGAGGCGCCGCCGTCCTCCCAGCGCAGGCGCTTCTCCAGCTGCAGGCGACGTCCCGGTTCGAACTCCGCGCTCGCGCTGAGGCGCAACTCGCCCTCCGGGCCGGCCGGGGTCTCGACGGCGAAGTCGAGGGCCGCGAAGTCGAACCAGCCGCCGCCGTAGGGCAGGCTCTCGGCAGCCGCCGCGTAGAGCGCCTCCTCGAGGCTGGCCCGCGGCCGCGGGTCGTAGTCGAGATAGGCTTCCAGGCCGGGTTCCTTGGCGCGCAGGATCTCGTGGATGCTCTGGGCGCCGGCCGCCCCGGCGCCCGCTGCCGCAGCCGGCGCCGCCGCCAGGGCGCGGAGCTGCTCGTGGTAGAGCTCCTCGCGGCGGCTCAGCACATTGGTGAGCGGGAAGGCGCGCGGCAGGTAGTCCAGTTCGCGCACGCGGCCGCCGCGGGGCTTGAGGAAGAGCCGCGCCTGCGGGCTCGACCAGATCAGTTCGGCCTGGCCGTCGACGTCGAGGTCTTCCTGCGTGAGCGCGTAGGCAGCCGGCAGCAGCAGGCGCTCGGCCGCCACGAGGCGCTCGAGGATGGCCTGCCGCAGGTGCGGCAGGTAGAGCCCGCCGAAGAGGCCGTGCCAGTAGCCGCAGTTGCACTGGGCTTGCAGGAGCAGATCCTCCGCCTCGGCGAGGGTGGCTGCGGGCAGGGCGCCCGCGACGCGCGCGCTCGCCAGCTGCCGCCCGCACCAGAGCATGCGCTTGTGCAGCCAGTGGCTCTCCTCGTACTTCACGAAGAAGTTCCGCCAGAAGCCGCCGCGCACGAAGGGTGCCAGCTCGTCCCCGTCCGCTTTGGCCAGCGCGGCGAGGGCGTGCACGCGCCGCTGCGCGGCCAGCGGCAGGGCCCACTCCCCCATCTCGGTGTAGCTCGCCGCCGGCAGGTAGGCGACGCCCAGCGGCGGCCGGCTGTCGAGAACCTCCGAGAAGCCGGCGAGCCTGAGCTGCGGCGCCGCGGTCAGCGCCGCGAAGAGCTGATCGAGATAACCCTCCTCGTAGCAGAGCGCGTGCGTGCTGCTCCAGACGCCGAACTTCTCGCCGTCGTCCATGAGGACGGCGAGCGGGTCGCCGCCCGGGGCGTCCAGCGCCGCCAGGTGGGCGAGCAGCTCGGGCACGGGCCGGAAGGGCACGAGGTAGCGCAGGCGCATCGAGACCGGGAAGACGGCCAGGCGCCGCCCTTCCTCTTCGGTCAAGTAGTAGCCGGCGAGGTCGGCCGGCGCGAAGCCGCTGGCGAGGAAGTGACTGTCGTCGAGGGCCACCCAGTCGAGACCGTGCTCGGCGAGCAGGCGCGGCAGGTGGGGCTCCCAGATGCGCTCGGCCAGCCAGAGCCCGCGCGGCCGGCGACCGCAGAGGGCCTCCAGCTCTCGGCACATGCGCTCGACCTGGGCGTGCTGGTCGCGCTCGGGCAGGACCGTGAGGATGGGCTCCCAGAAGCCGCCCCCGACCAGTTCCAGCTGGCCGCGGGCGACCAGCTCGCCGAGCTGCTCGAGGTAGGCGGGCGTCTCGCGCCGGTGCCACTCGAGGAGAGGCCCGGAGATGTGCATCGCCGCGCGCAGGCGCGGGTGGCGAGCCAGGCCCGCGAGGAAGGGCTGGTAGGCTCGCGCGTGGGCGTCGCGGATCACGTGGTCGAAGTTGCCCACGGGCTGGTGGTTGTGGATGCCGAAGCAGAAGGTCGCCACGCTAGTCCGCCTCCGGAGCCCGGCCGCCGAGCAGGGCGGCCAGGGGTGTCGCGGTCTCGCCGGGGAAGCGTTGGACCAGCACCGCGAGGCCCTGCGCGGCCAGCGCGGCCAGGGCGCGGCGGTTCTCGCCGCTGGGCGCGAAGTCGGCGGCCAGGACCGGCGACTCCGGATCGCGCAGGCCGATGATGAGGAGGCGCGCGGGCAGGGGCCCGATCGCAAGGAGGCGCGCGGCGGCGGCCGGCGCGTCGGTCAGCCAGAAGTCCCCCGCGGCGGGCGCCGGCGGCGGCGCCGCCCAGGGGTCGCAGCCGTGGAGAGCGGTGTCGACCTCCGCGGCCGCCTCCGCATAGCTCGCGAACTCGGCCCGTCCCGGCAGGCCCCGCGCGAGGAGCACGATCCGGCGCGGCCGCAAGGCCGGCACCCAGCCGTGCAGGATGCGGCCGTGCAGCAGGCGGTCGTCGAGGTAGAGGTCCACGCGCGTCCTAGAGGCTGGGGGGCGTCAGTTCGCGGATCGCGTTCTGCCCCCGGTGGATGATGCCCCGCACGAGCGCCGCCGCTGCCAGCTCGTGGCGATGGGCCAGGTAGTAGAGCAGAGTCGGCAGGTTGACGCCGCTGATCAGATGCAGGCCCGGCCGAGCGGCGAGCTGGGCCAGGCAGGCCGTCGCGCAGCTGCCGCCGAAGTAGTCGGTGAAGACGATGCCCGTGTCGCCGAGCTCGGCCATCCGCGCGGCGACGGCGGCGTCCAGGGCGACGGCCGAGAGCCCGCTGTTGGAGAGCACGCCGATGCCCGCCACGTCGCCGTAGATGCCCGCCAGGGCCTCCAGATAGGCCTCGCCGAGCCGGCCGTGACAGACGATGAGCGCGGGAACCATGGACTCTCCGGGCGAAGGGGCGGCGGGATTCTGGGGCGGGCGGCCCGGCAAGTCAAGCTGTCCGCCTCACTCCTCGTCGTGCTGCAGGTAGTGGAAGACGCGCGCCTCGCTCTGCCGCGCGAGATCCTCCATGATCTGCCGGTTAAAGCGCTCGGCCGGGCTGAGTCCGTAGACCTTGAGCATGTGGTTCATGGCGATCGTCTCGGCGATCACCGTCACGTTCTTGCCCGGCACGATGGGCAGGATCACCTGTGGCAGCGAGACGCCGAGCAGCGGGCTCGTTTCGTACTCCAGCCCGACGCGGTCGTAGTGCTTGCCCTGCTCCCAGAGCTCCAGGCGCACCTGGACCTCGATGCGCTTCTGCACGCGGATCGCGCGGATGCCGAACATCTCGCGCACATCGACGACACCGACGCCGCGCACCTCCATGAAGTGCTTGAGGAAGGCGTTGCCGCGGCCGATCACGGTCTGCCCGCGCCGGAGGAGCTGCACGACGTCGTCGGCGACCAGACGGTGGCCGCGCTCGACGAGGTCGAGGACGATCTCGCTCTTGCCGATGCCGCTCGGCCCCGTGAAGAGCAGGCCGACGCCGTAGACGTCGGCGAGCGAGCCGTGGATGTTGCCCCGCGGCGAGAAGTGGTTCTCCAGGTAGGCGCTGAGGGCGCGGATGAAGGGCGTCGTCGGCTGGGTCGTACCGAGCAGCGGCACGCCGAGCTCGTCGCAGAGCGCGACCAGCTCGGGCAGGGGCTGCTGGCCGCGGGTCATGATCAGGCAGGGCACGGGGGCGACGAAGAGGTTGGCGAGGGCGGGGCGCACCTGCGCCGCCGGCAGTCGCTCCAGGTAGCTGAACTCGGCGCCGCCGAGGATCTGCACGCGCTTGGCTTGATAGCGCTCCGTGAAGCCGGTGAGCACGAAGCCCGGTCGGTTCAGCTCGGCGACCGTGATGTCCGTGGCGGAGACCGCCGAGCGGCTGTAGAGCGTGAGGGCCAGCAGCTCGGCGGTTTCCTGGAACAGCTTCTCGACCGGCAGGCTCAGATTGGCGGTCTCCACGGGGCCTCCGTCAGTCCTCGGAGCGGATCACGCCGTAGCCGCCTTCCCGGCGCCGATAGGCGACGCTGAGCAGGCCGCGCTCGGCATCGGCGAACACCCAGAAGTTGTCGCCGTGGACTTCCATGCGGCTGATCGCCTGGTCCGCCGTCAGACGGTCCAGGTGGATGAACTTCTCCTTCACCACCGGGTAGGCGGACTCCTCGCTGGCCTCGGCGCCGTGGATCGTGATCGTGCCCACATCCTGCAGCGCCTCGCTGGTCGGCTTGGCGCCGCGCCGGCGGCTGATGTGGCGCGTCTTGTACTTGCGCACCTGGCGCTCGAGCTTGTCCGAGAGACCGTCGATGGCGGCGTAGAGGTCGTCGTGGTCCTCTTTGCCCGTGAAATCGGCGTGCTTGGCGTGCAGGGTCGCCTCGGCGATGGCGCGGTGCTTCTCCAGACGGAGCAGGATGTTCGCCTCCAGGATGCCCTCGAGGTATTTCTCCAGACGGCCGATCTTCTCCTCGGCGTAGTCGCGGATCTCGGGGGTGAGCTCCATCTTCTTGGCGGTGACGGCGATCTGCATCGTTCACTCCTCTCTAGTGGATGCGAAACGACCCGACGGGGCAGTCGGGTCGGGAGCGTAGGCAGATGGACGGGAATGGGCGGCGGCTGACGCGGTGAGGCTGCACGTCCACCTCCGGAGCGGGTCCGCGGCCGGCGCCGCGCAGAGCGAACATAGCAGCGTTCCGGCCATCCGGCAAGCGCCTAGAACTGCTTGCGCAGGCGCGCCGGCAGGACCCCGAGCTGCTCGCGGTACTTGGCGACGGTGCGGCGGGCGATCATCAGCCCCTCCTCGCGCAGGACGTCGGCGATCTTCTGGTCGCTGAGCGGCCGGCGGACGTCTTCCTTGGCGACGATCTCCTGGATGCGGCTCTTGGCGGCCTTGGCGCTGATCTCGTCGCCGTCCTCGGTGCTGAGCGCGGACGAGAAGAAGTACTTCAGCCGGAAGATGCCGCGGGGCGTCTGGACCGTCTTGTTGTTGGTGACGCGGCTGACCGTGGACTCGTGCATGCCGATCTTGCTCGCCACTTGCTGCAGGGTGAGCGGCCGCAGAGCTTGCGGACCCCGGTCGAAGAACTCGCGCTGCTCCTCGATGATCGCCGCCATCACCTTGACCATCGTCGCCCGGCGCTGCTCGACCGTGCGGATCAGCCACTGCGCCTGATTGAGCTTGCCCTGCACGTACTCCTTGGTCTCCTTGCTCGCCGAGCCGAGGTATTCCTTGTAGTTCTCGGCGATGCGCAGCCGCGGCAGATGGCGATCGTTGAGGTAGATCACGTACTCGCCGTCCACCTCCTCGACGACCAGATCGGGAATGATGTACTGCGGCTCCTCGCTGGAGAGCTCCAGGCCCGGTTTCGGATCGAGCTCGGCGATGCTTCGGGCCGCCTCCTGCACGTCCTCGACGCTGAGCTTGAGCTTGCGGGCGATCTCCTGGTACTTGCGCTGCATCAGCTCGTGGAAGTGCTCGCGGATGATGCGGGCGACGAGCGTGTCCTCCTCGCCGCGGGCCGCGAGCTGCAGGAGCAGGCACTCGGGCAGGTTGCGGGCCGCGATGCCCGGCGGATCCAGGTTCTGCACGAGGCGCAGCGCGGCCAGCGCGCGCCCTTCACTCACCTGGAAGACGTTGCGGATCTCGTCGAGGCCGATGGTGAGGAAGCCGCGGTCGTCGAGGCTGCCGATGATGTACTCGCCGATGGCGAGCAGCTGCGGATCTGTGGCGCTCATGCGCAGCTGGCGCAGGAGGTTCTCGCCCGCCGAGAGCCGGCTCACCGGCACGCGCTCGACCCCCTCCTCGGGCAGCTCCTCCTGCTCCTTGTACTGCATCTCGAACCCGTCGCTGAAGACGTCGCTCCAGCTGTCGAGGTTGCCCGCTTGCGGTTCGTCGCCCCCTTCGCGCTGCTGGCGATCGGGCTCCTCCTCGTCCTCCTCGAATTCGAGGAGCGGGTTGGACTGCATCTCCGCCTTCAGCTCCTGCTCCAGCTCGAGGGTCGGCAGCTGGAGCAGCCGCAGCGCCTGCTGCAGGCGCGGCGTCATCACCAGCTGCTGGCGCTGGGCGAGCTTCAGTTGGATCTTCATCTCCATGGGGCGGCTCTTTCGCTAGAGGTTGAAGCTCTGGCCGAGATAGACCTGGCGGGTGGTCTCGTCCTGGACCAGCTCCGCGGCCGTGCCGGCGCGGATGATCTTGCCTTCGAACAGGATGTAGGCGCGGTCCGTGATCGTCAGGGTCTCGCGCACGTTGTGGTCCGTGATCAGGATGCCCAGGCCCATCGCCTTGAGCTGGCTGACGATGGCCTGCACGTCGCTGACCGCGATCGGGTCGATGCCCGCGAAGGGCTCGTCCAGCAGCATGAAGCGCGGGTTGGTGGTGAGCGCCCGCGCGATCTCGACGCGCCGGCGCTCGCCGCCGCTGAGCTGGTGGCCGTAGCTGCGGCGCAGGTGCGCCACCCGCAGCTCGACGAGCAGGCGCTCGAGGCGCTCCCTGCGCTCGGCGGGACGGATCGGCACCGTCTCGAGGATGGCCTTCAGGTTGTCCTCGACGGTGAGCCGGCGGAAGACCGAGGCCTCCTGGCTGAGGTAGCCGAGGCCCAGGCGGGCGCGGCGGTACATCGGCAGCCGGTGGATCGGCGCCGCGTCGAGGAAGACCTGCCCCCGGTCGGGCCGGATCATGCCGACGATCATGTAGAAGGTGGTCGTCTTGCCGGCGCCGTTGGGCCCGAGCAGCCCGACCACCTCGCCCTGGTTGAGCTGCAGCGAGACCTCGTCGACCACGCGCCGGCGGCCGTAGGCCTTGACCAGAGCCTCCCCGCGCAGGACCGCCCGCTCCCCGCTCACGGCTCCACCTCCTCGTCCTGGACGATGAGCCCGCGCGGCTCGCGCGCAATGCGCAGGTGGTCCAAGCGGCGATCGCACTCCATGGCGTAGCCCGTGAAGAGGTTCTCGCCCTGGCGGACCTCCACGTAGGCCTCGGTGTGGAAGCGCTCGCGCTCGCGATCCCAGTGCAGCACCTCCGTGCGCAGGTCGTAATCCTCGGCGCTCACGACCTGGACCCTGCCGATTGCCGTCATCGCGCCCGTGCGCTGATCGATGAGCCCGGAGTCGGCGCTGAGGGTCGAACTGAGCGCGCCGTCCTCGCCGTACATATCGACACGGATACCGCGCGACTCAATCCGCTTCGTGGCCTGGAAGACCAGCGCCTGCCGGGCACGGAAGATCCAGGCCAGGCGCCCGGAGTCCGCCTCGGTGGTCGTGAAGTCCCAGAGCACCTGATCCGGCCCCGCCGCGGGCGACTCCAGCTCCGGGGGCTGGACCTCGCTCCCACAGCCGGCCAGGAGGAGCAGGCCGCAAAGCGTCGCCAGGCGGCGGCTGGCCGTCGCCGGCGGAGAGGGCAGACGCACTGCTCGGCGCTCGGGCATGGACCTCATTCGCTTGATTCGCAAGAGGTTGCACTCAGGGTCCGCTGTCGCGTGGAGGGAGAATAGGCAGTGGGGAACTGCCTGTCAAGCAATCCATATGCCAGGAACTGCGGTATGCCGGGAGAAACTTCTTGACAGCCGGCGCCGCGACGCGCTCGGCCCACCGGGCGCGTGCGGAGCGAGCAAGCGCTTTCCCGGTGGGCGCTTAGCTCAGACCGGCGCGCAGGATGTCGTGGAGATGGATCACCCCGACCAGGGCGCCCGCGCCGTCGGTGACGACGAGGCTGGTGATGGGTCCCGGCCGGTTCCCCTCCATGATCCGCAGGGCCTCGGCGGCGAGGAGTTCCGGCCCGACGCAGCGCGGCTGCCGCGTCGCGAGGGCGGCCACGGGCCGGTCCAGCAGAGTCGCCGTGGCCGGCGAGTCGACGAGCAGGCGCTTGAGGTCGCCGTCGGTGAGAACGCCGAGCAGGGGCCCGCCCGGGGCCTCGACGACGCAGGTCATGCCCAGGCCCTTGCCGATGATGACGAGCAGCGCCTCGCGCAGGCTGGTCTCGCCCGTGACGACGGGCAGCGCCTCGCCCTCGTGCATGAGGTCGGCCACGCGCAGGTTGAGCCGGCGCCCGAGGACGCCGCTCGGGTGCAGGCGCAGGAAGTCGCCGGCGCCGAAGCCGCGGCGCTCGAGGAGGGCGAGCGCGAGGGCGTCGCCCATGACGAGCGCCGCCGCGCTGCTCGTGGTCGGGGCGAGGTTCAGCGGGCAGGCCTCCTCGGCCACCGCCGCATCGAGCGCCACGCTCGCCGCGCGGGCGAGCGGCGAGGCGATGTTGCCGCAGATCGCGACCAGCGGACAGCCCTGCGCGCGCAGGAAGGGCAGCCAGCCGAGCAACTCCTCCCCGGCTCCGCTCTTGGAGACCATGATGCAGAGGTCCTCCCCGCGCAGGAAGCCGAGGTCGCCGTGCGTGGCCTCGGCGGCATGCAGGAAGACGGCCGGCGTCCCCGTCGAGCTGAGCGTCGCTGCCAGCTTGCGCGCGACGTGCCCCGACTTGCCGATGCCGGTGACGACGACGCGGCCGCGGCAGGCGGCGACGAGCGCGACCGCGCGCGCGAACTCGGGACCCAGGCGGGCCTGGATCGCGCCGAGCGCCGCAATGGCCGCGGCGAAGACCTCGCGCCCCCGTTCGAGATCGCGCGCGGCCCGCGGCTCAGTCATCGCCCAGCTCCGCGCCGGCGCGCAGGAAGGGCGCGACGAGCGCTTCCCACTCGCCGCGGGCGCGCAGGACGCCCTCGATCACCTCGCGCGCGGCGCCGTGGCCGCCGCGGCTGGCCAGGGGCCAGTGGCAGCGCTCGAGCAGCTCCGCGGCGGCGTCGGCCGGGCAGGCGCCGAGACCGGCGGCCGCCATTCCGGGCAGGTCGAAGAGGTCGTCGCCGACGAAGATCGCCTCCCCGCGCGCGCAGGCGGTCTCGGCGAGCAGCTCGCGCACGGCCTCGGCCTTGTCCAGGCGACCCAGCCGCAGGTGCTGGATGCGCAGGCGCTCGGCGCGCTCGCGGATTTCGGCATGGTCGTTGCCGCTGCAGAGGGCGACACCCAAGCTACTCCTGTGGGCAAGATAGATGCCGAAGCCGTCCTTCACGTGCCAGCGCCGGCTGCGCGGCTCGCCGCCGCCCAGCGTGCCGTCGGTGAGCACGCCGTCGACATCGAAGATGAACAGGCGCAGGCGCGCGAGGCGCGCGCCCAGCGCGGCCGGGGGATCAGGGAAGGGCATTGCCGGCCTCCAGGGCGGCCCAGAACCGGGCCAGATCCGCGAGGAGCGCCGCGGCGGCGGCGAAGTCGAGCTGGGTGGCGGCGTCGCTCTGCGCGCGCGCCGGATCGGGGTGCACCTCCAGGAAGAGGCCGTCCACCCCGGCGGCGAGGGCGGCGCGGGCGAGGCCGCGGCCGTAGGCGCGCGTCCCGCCCGAGGCGCCGCCGCCGGCGCCCGGCTGCTGCTGGCTGTGCGTGAGGTCGAAGATCACCGGGCAGCCCGCGGCGGCGAGCTGCGGAAAGGCGCGGAAGTCGACGACGAGATCGCGGTAGCCGAAGCTCGCGCCGCGCTCGGTGAGCAGGACCCGGTCCGCCCCGGCCCCCCGCACCTTCTCGGCGGCGAAGGCCATGTCGGCCGGCGCCATGAACTGACCCTTCTTGATGTTGACGGCGAGCCCGGTCGCCCCGGCGGCCTCGAGCAGGGCCGTCTGCCGGCAGAGGAAGGCCGGGATCTGCAGGCAGTCGACGACCGCCGCGGCCACCGCCGCCTCCTCCGGCTGGTGGATGTCGGTGAGCGCCGGCAGACCAGCGCCGCGGGCCGCCTCGCCGATCAGGGCGAGCGCCGCCTCGCGCCCCAGGCCGCGGAAGCTGGCGCCGGAGAGTCGGTTTTCCTTGCCGTAGCTCGCCTTGAAGACGAGCGGCCAGCCGATCGCCCTCGCCTGCTCGGCCAGGAATCCCGCCGTGTCGACGAGCATCCCGCGTCCCTCGACCACGCAGGGCCCGGCGATGAGCAGCGGCCGGCCCGCGCCGACGGCGGCGCCACCGATGGCGAAGCGCCGCCGGCCGGCCGGCGCCCGGCCCTCGCCGTTCGCGTTCGCGCCTGCGCTCACGGGACGCGCACCTCGCCGAAGCGGCGGGCGCGTGCCGCGGCCACGAACGCGCGGAAGAGCGGGTGCGCGCGTCGCGGCCGGCTCTTCAGCTCGGGATGGAACTGGCAGGCCACGAAGAAGGGGTGTGCGGACAGCTCGATCATCTCCACGAGCTGGCCGTCGGGCGACAGACCCGAGAAGACGAGGCCGGCGCGGCCGAGCTTCTCGCGGAAGGCGTTGTTCACCTCGTAGCGGTGCCGGTGGCGCTCGGAGATCTCACTATGCCCATAGGATTCCTCGGCGCGGCTGCCCGCCAGCAAGTGACAGGGATAGGCGCCCAGGCGCATCGTGCCCCCCATCTGCACCATGCCCTTCTGCTCCTCCATCAGGCAGATCACGGGTGCCGCGCACTGGGGATCGAACTCCGTGCTGTCGGCGCCGGGCAGGCCGGCGACGTGGCGCGCGTACTCGACCACCGCCGCCTGCAGGCCCAGGCAGATGCCGAGGAAGGGCAGGCCGCGCTCGCGCACCCAGCGGATGGCCGCGATCTTGCCCTCGACGCCGCGATGGCCGAAGCCGCCGGGCACGAGCAGGCCGTCCAGCGGCTCGAGCGCGGCGGCCGCGCCTGCCGCGTCGAGGC
>VGXI01000062.1 GCA_016873475.1 bacterium
GCGCGGCGCAGGCGCAGCGGGCGCGGCCGCTGGCCACGCTCCTCCTCGCGACCCTCGAGCCATCGGCTGCCCTGCGACAGGCGATCGGCCGCCCAGAAAGTGAAGTCCGGGTGCAACAGGCGGGCCGCCGCCACGAAGGCGGGCCGGCGGATCACCGCCTTCAGCG
The DNA here is from genome assembly GCA_016873475.1 of bacterium. Lineage (NCBI taxonomy): Bacteria > bacterium. Next base: position 167 of record VGXI01000062.1, read on the forward strand.
CGAGGTACCCGCGATCGCCGCTGAGGCTCTCGTCGCCGTGATCGACGCGCAGGCGCCGGCCCTGGTGCTCGACCACCAGCCCGTCGGGCGCGAGCCGGAAGCCGTAGTCGTCCACCAGGTGGGATCCCAGCCAGTAGTCGTGATTGCCCCCGATGAGGGTGACGGGCGTGCCGCTCAGCGCGAGCGCGCGCAGGGGGTGCAGGATCTCGGCGAAGCCGGCGGGCACGACGCGGCGATACTCGAACCAGAAGTCGAAGAGGTCGCCGACGACGTAGAGTTGCGCGGCGCCGGCGAGACCCTCGAGAAAGCGCAGGAAGCGCTGGCGCTTCTCGCGCTCGGCGCTCCGGGCGCGGGCGCTGAAGTGCGCGTCGGAAACGAAGTAGACGGGGCCACCGGCCATGGCCGCTCCTCATGCCCTGGGCTGGGCGGGAAGCTAGGCCATCCCCTGAAGGCGTACAACCAGAGAAAGCCGGGAACCCTCGCAATGGCTCGACGTTTCGGGGGGCCACCCTCTCCGACGAAGGGCGCTTCAGCGGGGCCGCGCGAAACAGGCGTTGCCTCGGCTGCCGAACAGGGATAGAATTCGCGATAGGGGATCGCAGTGAAAGGAAAGGACTTCCAGGTGAACTCGATCCAGGCATCCGGAACCCGCAGCCCTCGCCGGCGACTTCGGGCCGCAGCCCTCTTGATCCTGGGGCTGGCCGCGCCGGCCCTGGCCGCCGCCGCGCCGCTGAACGGGACGCTGGAGAGCCCCTTCCGGGCAGTGGCCGACAAGGTCGTTCCCGCCGTCGTCTCGATCGAGGTGACGCGCGACGCGCAGTCCACGCTGCGCGACCACCCCTTCCTCGAGCAGTTCCGGCAGTTCATGCCCGAGGGATCCGTCCCCGAGGACCATGTGCCGATCCCGGGCTCGGGCTCCGGGTTCCTGATCGAGGCCGACGGCACGATCATCACGAACAACCACGTCGTTCGCGATACGAAGTCGATCAAGGTGCGACTGCCGGGCGAGAAGGACACCTACGCGGCCGAGGTGCTGGGCACGGACGCCGCCACCGACCTGGCCGTCATCCGCATCACCGACGGCCAGGGCCGTCGCTTCCCCTTCGTCGAGCGGGGCGACAGCGAGGGGGCGCGCGTCGGCGACTGGGCGATCGCCGTCGGCAATCCCCTCGGCCAGCTCGAGGGCAGCCTGACGGTGGGCGTGATCAGCGCCAAGGGGCGCAGCTCGCTCGCCATCCAGGGCGGCACGCCCCGCTACCAGGACTTCATCCAGACGGACGCCGCGATCAACTTCGGCAACAGCGGCGGACCGCTCGTGGACATCCACGGCCGTGCGATCGGCATCAACACGGCGATCAACGCGGCCGGCCAGGGCATCGGCTTCGCGATCCCGATCAACCTGGCCAACAAGATCATCCCGCAGCTCATCGCCGCCGGCAAGGTGACGCGCGCCTACCTCGGTGTGGCGCCGCGCGAGCTCGACGCCGTCGCCGCGGAGGCGCTGGGGCTGGACATCAAGCACGGCATCCTGATCGACGACGTCGTCGCCGGCGGGCCCGCCGATCGCGCCGGGCTGCGCGAGGGCGACGTCCTCACCGAGTTCGACGGCGAGGCGATGGACGATGTCGAGCGGTTCCGTTTCAAGGTCGCCGAGAGCCGGGTCGGGCAGGAGGTCTCCGTCCGCCTGCACCGGGACGGCAAGGACCTCACCCGCAGCGTCACCCTCACCGAGTTCCCGGAAGACGAAGCCGCAATCGCCGTGCGCCCGCGCGACGAGCAGGACTTCTTCGGCATCGAGGTCGAGAACGCGGCCGGCAGCCAGCTCGCAGCGCGCATGGAGATCGAGGCGGACCGCGGCGTGATCGTGACCCGCATCCGCGAAGGGAGCCCGGCGGCCCAGGCCGACCTGCGGGTGGGCGACGTGATCCTGAAGATGAAGAACCTGCCCATCAACAACGTGGAGGATTTTCGCAAGGCCACCGAGCAGTTCCGCGGCGAGGACAAGCGCATCGGCCTGCTCGTGCAGCGGAAGGCCTACTCGACCTTCCTGTTCATCACACCCAGGTAGGGGGGCACCCGCCCCACGGAACCACCCCTGCTGGAGAGGTTCAGCCGCGCGAGCGGCGAGCGAAAGGAGCGGCGATGAGAGTCGAACGCGAACCGATCCGGCACAGCGGCGAGATCAGCTTGGACATCTACCTCAAGCAGATCCACGACATCCCGCTGCTGACGCGAGAGGACGAGGCGAGGCTCGCGCGGGCGATCCGCGCCGGCGACCAGGCGGCCCTGGCCAAGCTGGTCGAGTCCAACCTGCGCTTCGTCGTCTCGGTGGCGAAGCAGTACGCGGGGCAGGGTCTGAGCCTGACCGACCTCATCAACGAGGGCAACATCGGCCTCATTCGGGCCGCCGAGCGCTTCGACGAGAAGCGCGGCTTCAAGTTCATCAGCTACGCGGTCTGGTGGGTGCGGCAGGCGATGCTCCAGGCCCTCGCCGAGCAGTCGCGCATCTTCCGCGTTCCGCTCAACCGGGCCACGACGCTCTACCGGGTCGGGAAGGTCCAGCAGCGCCTGACCCAGGACCTCGGCCGCGAGCCCACCGTCGAGGAGATCGCCGAGCGCCTCAAGCTCAGCCGGCAGGAAGTGCGCGGCACGCTGGACATCGCCAACGTGCCGCTGTCGATGGACGAGTCCTACGGCGAGGACGAGGAGAATCCCCTCCGCGATTACCTGCGCGACGAGGAGGCGGATCCTCCGGATGCCGACACCTACCGGCGGACCCTGGTCGAGGACGTCGAGCGGGCGCTCGACGCGCTCCCCGAGCGCGAGCGGGCGATTCTCATCCACTACTTCGGGCTTGGCGGCCAGGAGCCCGAGACGCTCGAGCGCATCGGCGAGCGCTTCGAACTGACGCGCGAGCGCATCCGGCAAATCAAGGAAGAGACCCTGCAGAAACTGCGCGGCTCTCGACAGGGACAGGCCCTGCGCAGCTACCTCGAGTCCTGAGCGGGCGCGCGACGCAAGATCAGTATCAAGGCAGCGCGAGGGCACAGCGGCCCTCGCGCTTTCCTTTGCTGTCCGCGTTCCGGCCCGAAACCTGCTTCCATCAACAAGCCCCTAAGCCTTGACAGCGCCCGGGCGAGTCCCTAGCTTTGTCGCGTTTGCACCCCACCCCCGAGGACCATGGCGAAGAAGAGCAAGCGCTACACCCTGGTGCTCATTCGCGAGACCGAGCACCCCATCCGCCAGCTGCGGCTCAAGGCCTGGCAGCTCAAGGCGGGTCTCGGCGCGGCCGCCGTCCTCCTGCTCATCCTTCTCGTGCTCGGCACTCAGGGGCTGCTGCGCAGCGGCAGCGAGCTCCAGTTGCGGACCGCCCGAGCGGAGAACGCCCGGCTGCGCGAGGACGTCAAGCGCATTCACGCGCGGATGACCCGGCTCGAGGGCACCCTGCGCGAGATCGACGACTTCCAACGCTGGACGCGCACCGTGGCCAAGCTCGAGCCCCTCGGCGAAGAGGCGCTGGCCGGCGGCGTCGGCGGTCCGAGCAGCCTGCGTCCCACCGGCGAGCTGGCGGGCATCGACCGCCGCCTCGATCGTCTCTCGGGCCGCAGCCAGGTGCTCCGCCAGAGCGCGGAGAGCGTGCTGAGCGCCCTGCGCGCGGACGAGAAGCGCCTGCGCTCGATCCCCTCCATCCATCCGGTGAGCGGCGGCCGCCTGACGAGCGGCTTCGGCCACCGGATCGACCCCTTCACCGGCCGGCTCTCCCACCATGACGGCCTCGATTTCTCGGCGCGCACCGGAACTCCCATCGTCAGCACGGCCGATGGCACCGTCCTCTCCGTCGAGCACTCCGCCACCGGCTACGGCAGCGTCCTGGTGGTCGACCACGGCGAAGGGCTCCAGACCCGCTACGCTCACTGCGACCGGATCCTGGTGCTGCCCGGACAGAAGGTCCTGCGCGGCGAGGTCGTCGCCACCGTCGGCAGCAGCGGTCACTCGACGGCGCCCCACCTGCACTACGAAGTACACCGTCACGGCGAGCTGGGGGATCCGCTCGGCTACATCTTGTCCGACGAATTCGTCGTTGACTGATTCGCGGGTCTCCGGCTAACTCTCTGGCGCGCTGCACGATGGAGCCGCCATGACCCCCTCGGCGAGACGCCCGGCCCCCGGGACGCCCTCTGGCCGCCCCTGCGGTGAGGGCCGGGTTCGGCCTGGGCGGTGGGCGGGCCGCCGCTGCCCGCGCCTGCTGGTCCTGCCGTGGTTCCTGCTGGCCGCCCTGGCGGGGCCGGCGCTCGCGGAGCCCCGCGTCAGCGGCATCCGACACTGGACGGCTCCGGACCACACGCGCGTCGTCCTGGACCTCGAGGGCGCCTTCGAGTACCGCGTGACGAGCCGGCCGTCGCCGGAGCGCATCGTCATCGACCTGCCGGGCGCCAGCTTCGCCTGCGGGACCGAGAACCGGCCGGTCGGGGACGGCCTCATCGGCCGCATCCGCTGCAATCGCGTGGCGCGCGGCGTCCAGGTCGTGCTCGACCTGCAGGGCAGCTTCCGCTTCAAGTACTTCGCCCTCGATGCCATCCCCGGCGAGAAGCCCCGCCGGCTGGTCGTCGACCTCTTTCCGACGCGCCGCGGCGAAGCGCAGCCCGCGCCGGAGGCGCCGCGGCCCAGCCTGCCGGCGCCGCCGCCGGCGCTGGCAGCGAAGCCGCCAGCTGCCGATACCCTGGCCAGCGCGCCGCCGGCCAGCGGAGGAGCGCTCGCCGAGGCGCCGGCCGCTGCGGACAGCGCCGCCGCGCCGCTGGCGCTGGCAGAGCCGGCGCCGCCGGCGAGCGACCCCGCACCCCAGCCTGGCGAGGCCCGCGCCCTCGCCGAGGCGCCGGCCGAGCGCCTGATCACGGTGGTGATCGACGCCGGCCACGGCGGCGAGGATCCGGGCGCCATCTACAAGGGCCAGCGCGAGAAGGACATCACCCTCGACATCGCGCGGCGCCTCGCCCGCCTGCTCGAGGGCCTGCCCGGCTACCAGCCGGCCCTGACTCGCAGCGGCGACTACTACATCTCCCTTGCCCGGCGGCGCGAGCTGGCGGACGAGGCGCAGGGCGACCTGCTGCTGAGCATCCACTGCAACACGGCGCCGAACCGGGGCGCGGCCGGCATCGAACTCTACACCCTCTCGACCGAGGGCGCCAGCAGCCGGCGCGCCCAGGCGCTCGCCGACCTCGAGAACCGCGCCGACCTCGTCGGCGGCATCTACCCGGGCGCGGGGGACGAGGAGTACCGGCTCGTCATCAGCAAGCAGCTGAAGGCGGCGATCCAGCGCAGCGTGCTCGTCGCGGAATCCCTCCAGAAGGAGGCGCGGCGCGATCCCCAGCTCAAGGCCAACCGGCGTCTGAAGCGGGCGGGCTTCGCCGTCTGCAAGATGGTCTCGATGCCCTCCGTGCTCGTCGAGGTGGGCTTCTTCACCCACGGCCCGGACTTCGCGCTCCTCACCAGCCCCGCGGGCCGCCAGGCCTATGCGGAGTGGCTCGCGCGGGGGGTGGAGAACTACTTCCGCGAGCACCGCAGCACCCTCTTCGATCCCCTCTTCGCCCGCCGCGAGAAGACCATCTACAAGGTGAAGCCGGGCGATAGCCTCTCGGCCATCGCCAAGCGCTTCGGGGTGCAGGTCGACGACCTCGTGCGGGTGAACAAGCTCAAGCGGCCGGACCGCGTGCTGGCCGGCGAGATGCTGCTCGTGATGAGCGACGCGCCGACGCCCGTCCGCCACCGCGTGAGGCCCGGCGAGAATCTCACCCTGATCGCCAAGCGCTACGGGGTGACCGTGGATTCCCTGCGCCAGGCGAATCAGCTGCCGCGCGACGGCCACATCCAGCCCGGCCAGGAGCTGGTCATCCTGCCGGCCGGCGGGCGGAGGGGGGGCTGATGCTGCGCGGCCTCACCCGCAACCTGCCCATCCGGATCACGAGCCTGGCCCTGGCCGCCCTGCTCTGGGCGATGGTCGCCGGCCAGCGCGAGGAGATCCGCAGCCTGCCGGTGCCGCTGGTCCTGCCGACCCTCCCCGACTCGTTGATGTACCTGGAGACCCCGCCCAGCGAGGTGCAGGTCACCTTCCGTGCGAGCGGGCGCCGTCTCTTCTGGCTGCGCCTGCGGCCGCCCAGCCTGCGGCCGGCCATCAGCCTGCAGGCATCCGAGGCGCCGGTCGTGCTGCGCCTGCGCGAGGAGCTGCTCGAACTGCCCCGCCAGTTCAGCGGCGAGGTCACGGACATCAGCCCGGCGACCCTGCGGATCCAGCTCGCGGCCGTCGGCGAGAAGGAAGTACCGGTCAAGGTGGTGGTCGGCAAGGAGCCGCGGCACCCCTTCCGCCTGGCGGTGGGTAGCCTGCCCGTGGCCATGCCCGGCCAGGTGCATGCCCGCGGGCCGCGCGAGCGCGTGAGCCGGATGCCCTGGGTGCGCACCGAGTTCATCGACCTCTCGGACGAAACCCGCAGCGGCCAGCGCGAGGTGGCGCTCGAGGCGCCGGACACCTTGCTGCGCTTCACGCCGCCCACGGTGCAGGTGCGCTACGAAATCGAGGCCTGGCAGCCGGAGTGAGCGCCGTCCATCTTGACGGAGGCGGGGGGCGCCCCTAGACTGCAGCTCTGATCAACGGAGGCACCAGCCGGAATGCTACTTTCGGAACTCCTCAAGGCAGACTCCATCCACCTGGACCTCACCAGCACCGACAAGCAGAGTCTCTTCCAGGACGCCCTCCAGCGCCTCCACGCTCGCGGCCATGTGAGCGAGCCCGCCACGGTGCTGCTGGACCTCGAGGTCCGCGAGAACATCATGAGCACGGGCATTGGCCAGGGGGTCGCCATTCCGCACGCCCAGTCGGAGGGCGTGCCCGCGACGCACCTCTCGCTCTGGCGCCCGCGCAAGCCGGTGGAGTTCGAGGCGATGGACGAGCAGCCGGTCGACCTCATCTTCATGATCCTCGGCCCGCGCGGCATCGGCAACGAGCACGTGAAGATCCTGGCCAAGATCTCCCGCCTCCTGCACGGCTCCGAGTTCCGCGAGCGCCTGCGCCGGGCGGCCTCGCCCGCCGAGATCCTGGCGACCATTCGCGACTTCGAGGCGCGCTGAGCGCTGAGCGGCCCGCCGGCCCGCCGCCGCGGCCCGCGCGCTGCCGGCGGCGCTTTTTTATCCCGAGCGCCTGAGGTGATTTGCGATGCGACGGCCCTGGCTGCTATACCTCGTCCTGATCTTCGGGCTCTCGTCGATTCCCGCCGATCCGCGGCCGAAGCACGCCCCGATGTTCCTGGACAAGGTGGCGCACTTCGTCCTCTTCAGCGGGCTCGGTTTCGTCTTCGCGGGCAGCGAGGACGGCCGCCGCTGGTCCGGCCTGCGGCTCGTTCTCGCGACGGCGCTGCTGGCGGGAGGGGTGGGCCTGGCCGACGAGTTCTATCAGGGCTTCGTGCCCAATCGGAGCCGCGAACTGGCAGACTGGCTGGCCGACCTGGGCGGCGGCATCTGCGGCGGACTGCTGGCGCTGGGCCCGCGCCCCGAAGCGGCAGGCGAGGGAGAAGGAGAGCGGACCCCATGAGATTCCAGCGCCCGCGCGGCACCTACGACCGCACGCCCGATGCGAGCCCGCTCTGGCGGCAGCTCCGCCAGCTCTTCGATCGGCTCTGCGTGCAGTACGGCTACGCCGAGGTCGACCCGCCGATCTTCGAGCACACGGAGCTCTTCACGCGCGCGGTCGGCGAGGCCACGGACCTCGTCAGCAAGGAGATGTACACCTTCCCCGACCGGAAGGGGCGCAGCCTCTCCCTGCGACCGGAGGCCACGGCGGGCGTGGTGCGCCTCGTCCTCGAGAACAAGCTGCTGGCCGCCGGCGGCCTCCTGCGCCTGGCCTACTGGGGGCCGATGTTCCGCTACGACCGGCCGCAGGCGGGCCGCTTCCGGCAGTTCGTCCAACTCGGCGTCGAGGCGCTGGGCAGCGCGAGCCCCGCGATGGACGCCGAGGTGATCGAGCTCTTCGTCGGCCTGCTGCGCGAGGTCGGGCTGGCCGAGCTGCGCGTGGACCTGGGCAGCGTGGGGGACGCCTGCTGCCGTCCCGCCTACGAGGACACCCTGCGCGCCTTCCTCGCCGGCGTCGCCGATCGCCTCTGCCCGACCTGCCAGGAGCGGCGGCAGGCGAACCCGCTGCGCGTGTTCGACTGCAAGGAGCCCGGCTGCCAAGCGCTCCTCGGCGAGGCGCCGCGCATCATGGACCAGCTCTGCGCCGACTGCCAGGCGCACCGGGATCGCCTCGAGGCGCTGCTCGGCGCGCGCGGCATCGCTTTCCGGCGCGACCGCGACGTCGTGCGCGGGCTGGACTACTACACGCGCACCGTCTTCGAAGTGAACTACCCCGCGCTCGGCGCGCAGAGCGCGCTGGGCGGCGGGGGCCGTTACGACCGCCTCGTCGAGGCCTGCGGGGGTCCGGCGACGCCGGCCGTCGGCTTCTCCGGCGGACTCGAACGCCTCGTCTGGGCGATCGGCAACGAGAAGACGCTCGGCCGCGCCGACCTCGGCGTGCGGGGCGCCTACCTCGTGCTCCTCAGCGCGGCCGCCGAGGCGCCGGCCGCGCGCATCGCCGCCCGCCTGCGCGCGAGCATCCCGGCCGAGGTGGACTACAGCGGGCGCGGCCTGAAGGCGCAGCTGAAGAGCGCCAACGCGCGCGGAGCGCGCTTCGCGATCCTCCTCGGCGAGGAGGAGCTGGCCGCACGCGCGGTCACCGTCAAAGACCTCGATTCTGGCGAGCAGAAGGCCCTGCCAGAGGAGAACCTCTTGGAACTCATCCAGGCCTGGAGCGCCGGCGCGCCGCCGGCCGCCCGGCCCTGACCCCGGCGGGGAGGCGAGCGTGCTGGACGACCTGGGCGGCTGGCGGCGGAGCGCCGATTGCGCCGCGCTGCGCGACACGGATGCGGGACGCGAAGTGACCCTGATGGGTTGGGTCCATCGCCGGCGCGATCACGGCAACCTCGTCTTCGTCGACCTGCGCGACCGCAGCGGTCTCTGCCAGGTGGTCTTCCCCGGCGAGGACGAGGCCCTGCGCGAGCGCCTGAAGCCCGTGCGCAGCGAGTGGGTGCTCGGCGTGCGCGGCCGCGTGCGCCCGCGCCCGGCGGAGATGGTCAACAGCGAGCTGCCCAGCGGCGCGGTCGAGCTCGTCGCCGAGGAGCTGAGCGTGCTCGCGTCCTGCCCGACGCCGCCCTTCCCGATCGAGAGCTTCCCTGAGCACGCGGGCGAGGTCAGCGACGATCTGCGCCTGAAGTACCGGTACCTCGACCTGCGCCGGCGCGAGATGCAGGCGCGCATGCGCTTCCGCCACGCGGTGACCCTCGCCGTGCGCCGGCATCTCGACGGCGAGGGCTTCCTCGAGATCGAGACGCCCATGCTCATCCGCAGCACGCCCGAGGGCGCGCGCGACTACGTCGTGCCGAGCCGGGTGCAGCCGGGCCACTTCTACGCCCTGCCCCAGAGCCCGCAGCTCTACAAGCAGCTCCTGATGGTGGCCGGCTACGAGAAGTACTTCCAGATCGCGCGCTGCCTGCGGGACGAGGACCTGCGCGGCGATCGCCAGCCCGAGCACACCCAGATCGACATGGAGATGAGCTTCGTCGGCGAGGACGAGGTCTTCGCCGTCGTCGAGCGCATGCTGCAGGCGGTCCTCCGCGAGGTGCTCGGCCGCGAACTCGCCCTGCCCTTCCCGCGCCTCAGTTACGCGGAGGCGATGGCCCGCTTCGGCAGCGACAAGCCCGACCTGCGCTTCGGGCTCGAGCTGAGGGATCTCGGCGCGGTCGCCGCGAAGAGCGAGTTCGCGGCCTTCACGGGCGTGCTCGCCGGGGGAGGCAGCGTGCGCGGGCTCGTCGTGCCGAGCGGCGGCGCCTTCTCGCGCAAGGAGATCGACGAGCTGGAGGCCGTCGCCAGGACCTACAAGGCGAAGGGCTTGGCCTGGCTCAAGCGCGGGCCCGAGGGGCTCGGAGGCGGCGTCGCCAAGTTCTTCCCCGGCGCGCTCGGCGAGTCGCTGATCGCGGCCAGCGGCCTGGGCGAGGGCGATCTGCTGCTCATGGTCGGCGACCAGGGGGAGACGCCCGCCATCGCCCTCGGGGCCGTCCGCAGCGCCCTCGGCGCCAAGCTCGGCCTGACCGCCGGCGCGGGCCAGGACTTCCGTTTCCTGTGGGTGCACCGCTTCCCGATGTTCGAGCGCGACGAGCAGGGCGCCTGGCAGGCCATGCACCACCTCTTCACGATGCCGCATCCCGAGGACCTGTCGCTGCTGGAGACCGACCCCGGCCGCGTGCACGGCCAGCTCTACGATCTCGTCTGCAACGGCGTCGAGCTGGCCAGCGGGAGCATCCGCATCCACCGGCGCGACATCCAGGAGCGCGTGATGGCGGTGGTGGGGATCGACAAGGCGGAGGCCGAGCGCCGCTTCGGCTTCCTGCTCGGGGCCTTCGACTACGGCGCGCCGCCGCACGGCGGCATCGCGCCCGGACTCGACCGGCTGCTGATGGTGCTCGACGGCGGCCAGTCCATCCGCGACTACATCGCCTTCCCGAAGACCCTCCAGGGCAAGTGCTTGATGGTGGGCAGTCCGGCCCCCCTCGATGCCGCGCAGCTGGCCGAGCTGGAGCTGCAGCTGCGGATTCCGGTCCAGGAAGCCTAAGTCGAACGAATCAGTGCAGTTGCGCCCAGCCGCCGGCAGATAGTCCTTGACAGCCTCCGGGCCCGGGCCTAGAGTGACGGCACTGGCGCGGATGGCGCAATCTATTGAGATTCAAGGATTTACGTCCTTCGATCGACCCTCCGCACGCAAGACCGGAGGCCTCGCCCTGAGCAATCGCCGCCGCTTCCGCCCTGCACCGCGGCCCGGGGGCAGCGCCGCGCTCCTCGCGCTGCTGCTCGGCGGGCTGCCGGCTGGCTGCGCCCTGCCGCCGGCCTGCCAGGTCAAGCCGGCCGAGGTCGAGGCCGCCCGCCTCGAAGCGGCCCACGCCAGGGAGCTGGGGGCCCGCAGCGCGGCCGCGGACAGCGCCGAGATCGCGGCGGTGAGGGCGGAGATCGCGGGCCTGGCCGGCCAGCTGCCACCCGCCGCGGAGCGCGAGCCGCTCCGGCAGCGTCTCCTCGAACTCAAGCGGGGCAGCGGCCGCTAGGCGGCGAGGGAGGGAACATGAAGGCAGCACGCAGCCTGCTTCGTCTCCTCCCGCTCCCGCCGCTGCTCATGGCCCTGGCGGCGCTCGCCCTTCTCTGCGGGGGCTGCAGCCGGCCCGTGCTGCGGGAGGCGCGGGTCGCCGAGAGCGACTACTACAGCGAGGGCGAGTACAACCGCCTCAGCCGGGCGCAGCGCGAGGCCTACTGCGCGGAGCTCGCCGCCGAGCTCGATCGCCTGCGCGTCCTGGCGGCGAACGCCCCCGCTCCGGATCGCCGCGCCGAGCTGGCGCGACTCAAGGCCGAGCTGGTCCGGCAGCGCGAGCGCTTGCTCGGCGCCGCCGACTCCGGACTCGACTCCCTGCGGGCCGAGATCGCCTGGTACGAGGCGCTGCCCGACAGCTACTGCGTGCAGCGGGGCGACGGCCTGGCGGCGATCGCGGCGCAGGCGCGCATCTACGCCGACGCGGCGAAGTGGCCCCGCCTGGCCCGCGCCAACCGCGCCGCGCTGCGCGACCCCCAGCGCCTGCGGCCCGGCCAGTGCCTCCGGGTGCCGCGAGACTGGCCGCGACAGCACCGGGTGGCGCCGGGCGAGTGGTTGAGCAAGATTGCCGGCTACTGGGAGATCTACGACGACCCCCTGGCCTGGCCGCGCCTCTACGAGGCGAACCGGGACCAGATCGCGGGGCCCGAACTGATCCGACCGGATCAGGTGCTGGACATCCCCCGCTAGGCCCGCGCCCGCGGGCCGGCTGCGCGATCCGCGGCGCCCGCCGGCGCCGGGACGCGCACGAAGGACGCCCGTGCCGAAGGAACACACCGAGATCCTCTCCCTGGCCGACGTCGACGCCCTGAACCTGCTCGGCGTCGGCGACCGCCACCTCAAGCTGCTCGCGGAGGACTTTCCCGGCCGCATCACCGTGCGCGGCGACAAGGTGATGCTCAGCGGCCCGCGCGCCCGCGTCAGCGAGATGGCGGCCGTGCTGCTCGAGCTGATCGAGCTCGCCAAGACCGGCCGCGCGCTCTCCGAGCAGGACGTCCAGTACGCGCTCGGCCTGCGCGGCCCGCAGCCGGAGCGCGCGCCGGGCGGCGAGGGCGAGGGCGCGGTCTTCCAGACCGCGCGCGGCGCGCTCGTGACGCCGAAGACCCCGGGCCAGCGGCTCTACGTCGAGGCGATGGCCTCGCACGACATCGTCTTCGTCATCGGGCCGGCCGGCACGGGCAAGAGCTACCTCGCCATCGCGCAGGGCCTCGCCCTGCTGCGCGAGCGCAAGGTCGAGCGCCTGCTCCTCGTGCGCCCGGCCGTGGAGGCCGGCGAGAGCCTCGGCTTCCTGCCCGGCGACCTGCAGGAGAAGATCGATCCCTACATCCGCCCGCTGCACGATGCCCTCGCCGATCTCGTCGGTACCGCGCGCACGAAGCGGCTCATCGAGAGCGGCGTCGTCGAGGCGCTGCCGCTGGCCTACATGCGCGGCCGCACGCTGAACTCGGCCTACGTCGTCCTCGACGAGGCGCAGAACACGACGATGATGCAGATGAAGATGTTCCTCACCCGTCTGGGCAACGGCAGCCAGGCCGTGATCACGGGCGACATCACGCAGATCGACCTCGAGCGGCCGGAGAGCTCGGGGCTGATCGCCGCGCAGCGCCTGCTGGCGGGCATCGACGGCATCCGCTTCATCACCCTGGACGAGAACGACGTCGTGCGCCACCACCTGGTGCGGCGCATCATCAAGGCCTTCGAGCAGATGGAAGCCGCGCGCGCGCGCGAGGAGGAGCCGGCATGAGCCGCTTCAGCCTGCGCGGCGCCGATGGCGCCGAGCGCCGGCGCCAGCAGCCGCGGCTGAACTGGCTCGCCAATCTGCTCTGCGGCCTGGGTCTGCTCGGCGGGCTCCTCCTGCTCTACCCGCCGGTCTCCCGCTCGCCCCACTTCGAGTACAAGCTCGGCGACGTCACCCAGACCGGCGAGGAGGTGATCGCCCCGATCTCCTTCCCGCTGCCGGTCAAGCCCTCGCTGCTCGCCGAGCAGCGGGCGGCGGCCTCGCTCGGGGTGCCGCCCGTCTACCGGCTCGATCCGGCCGTGGCGCGCCAGCTCGCGCAGAAGCTGGAGCGCCTGCGCGCCGACGCGCTCGCCTTCCAGCCCCTCGACGCGCAGGAGACGCGCGAGCAGGGGGTCGCCCGTCTGCTCGACCTCCACCCCGGCCTCGAGCGCGAAACTCTCGCGGCGCTGCTCGCCTCGCGCCAGCGCGAGCGCCTGCTCGACGCGGTCGGCCAGGTCGTGGACAGCCTGCTCGCGGTCGGCATCCTCGACGTGCGCAGCGCGCCGATCGCGGGGCGGGCCGGCGAGCCGCAGCTCATCCTCGTCAGCCCCGGCGGCCAGCGGCAGCTCGCCGCGGAGCAGGTGGTCGATCAGGACGCCCTCGCCCGCGTGCTCGCAGCGCGCGCCCAGGCCTTCACCGACTTCAGTCCGGGCGAGCGGGCCGCCTTTCGGGCGCTGGCCCGCGCGCACCTGCGGCCCAACTGCTTCAAGGACGACGCCGAGACCGAGCTGCGCAAGCACGCCGCCGCCGACGCCGTGCCCACGCAGCAGATCGTCGCCAAGGGCGTGCGCATCCTCGGCCCGAACGTGCAGGTGACCCAGGAGCACCTCGACCGCCTCGCCGCCCTCGAGGCGGCCCTGGGCAGCGAGGGCCAGACCCCCGGGCGCGCGGCGCTGCTCTACCTGGGCCAGGCCCTGCTCATCCTCTTCGTCGTGCTGCTGATGCTGCGCTTCCTGCTGCTCTACCGGCGCGACTTCTTCGGCGATCCGCGGCGCACCCTCTTCGTCGCCCTGCTGCTGCTCGTCTTCCTCGCCGCCGGCAAGTTCGTGCTGCCGATCTCGCCGGGCGGGGAGTACCTGCTGCCGATCGCCTTCGTCGCCATGCTGGCCGCCGGCCTCTACGACGAGCGCCTGGCGCTGATCGTGACCACCTTCGCGCTCGTCCTGCTCGCGGTGACGGCACAGCCGCCGGGCGGCGCCCTGCTCGTCGCCTTCCTCGCCGGCAGCGCCGCCAGCCTCTCGATCCGGCAGCTGCGCAGCCGGCTCCAGCTCTACCGCAGCATCCTCTTCATCGCCGTCGCCTACCTGCTCGGCATCACGGCGGTGCACCTGGCGGCTGGCCGCCCCGGGGGCATTCTCGTCGACGGCCTGCGCGGCATGGCGAACGGGCTCGTCTGCGCCTGGCTGGTGATGCCGATCCTGCCCCTGCTCGAGCGCTTCTTCGACCTCACCACGGACTTCACGCTGCTGGAGCTGACCGACCTGAACCGGCCCATCCTCAAGCGGATGAAGGTGGAGGCGCCGGGCACCTTCCAGCACAGCCTCGCGGTCAGCAACCTGGCCGAGGCGGCCGCCGACGCCATCGGCGCCAACCCGCTGCTCGCCAAGGTCTGCGCCTACTACCACGACGTCGGCAAGCTGGCGAAGCCGGACTACTTCGTGGAGAACATCCACGGCTTCAAGAACCGGCACGAGAAGCTGACCCCGAACATGAGCGCCTTGATCATCGGCGAGCACGTCAAGCGGGGCCTGGACCTCGCCGAGCAGATCAAGCTGCCGAGCATCGTTCGCCGCGGCATTCCCGAGCACCACGGCACGACGGTGATGCGCTTCTTCTATCAGAAGGCCCTGGAGCTGGACGCCAAGGGCGAGGTCAAGGAGGACGACTTCCGCTATCCGGGCCCGAAGCCCCAGTCGGCGGAGACGGCCATCCTGATGCTGGCCGACTCGGTGGAGGCGACCGCGCGCACGCTCAGCGAGCCGAACACGGCCGCCATCCGCGCGGTCGTCACCGGCGCCATCGACACCCGCCTGCGCGAGGGCCAGCTCGAGGAGTGCGGGCTGAGCATCCGCGACCTCGCCCGCATCCGCGAGAGCTTCGTGACCACCCTGCTCAGCATCTATCACCCGCGCATCAAGTACCCCAGCGAGCGGAGCGACGCGCGCGAGCGCGCCCCCCAGGCCGCCGAGGCGCCGCCCGCCGCTCCCGAGGCAGAGCATGCGGCTCCGGATCGCAGCGAACCCGGCCTTCCCCGAAGTCGCTGACGCCGGGGCCCCCTGGTTCACCTTCCTTGTCCAGCTCGCCGGCGCGCTGGGTTCCGGCGAGCAATGGGTCGAGCTCAGCTTCCTCGACGACGCCCAGATGCGCCGCCTCAACCGCGACTGGCGGGGCAAGGACGCCCCGACGGACGTGCTCAGTTTCCGCTACGGCGCCGACGGCGGCGGCGAGCTGCCCGCCGGGGAGGATCTCGAGGGCGAGGTGCTCGTCTCGATCGAGACCGCCCGCCGGCAGGCGGCGACGGCCGGCCACGGTCTCGCCGAGGAAGTATCCGTGCTGGCAATCCACGGCCTCTGCCATATACTCGGGCACGATCACGAGACGGAGGCCGAGGCGGCGGCGATGGCCGCCCTCGAAGCGCCGCTGCGCCGCCGCATCGCGGCCCACTTCGCCTCCGCGACTGCGAGGGACTGACCGGTGGACGGAACCTTGATCGGCCTTCTCTGCGCGCTGGGCGCCACGAGCCTCTTCTCGGCGGCGGGGGCCGCCTTCACGACCCTGCTGCGCGTGGAGCCGCAGGCCTTCGAGGGCGAGCACCGCGGCGTGCTCGCCCGCATCCACGAGCACTGGCCCGGCCAACTCGCGCTCACGCTGCTCATCTTTCCCTTCCTGGCGATGACGGCCAGCTTCGTGCTGGGCAGCCTCCATCTCGCCCGCCTGCTCGCCGCCGGCGGCTCCGAGGGGGGGCTCGCCGCCGCCCGCCTCCTGGTCATCTGGCTGGGCCTGGCCCTGGTCGTGCTGCTCGCCGTCAGTCTCTTTCGCGCCCTCGGCCCGCGCTACCCGGGCCGGCCCCC
>VGXI01000063.1 GCA_016873475.1 bacterium
GGGGCGCTGCTCGATCCGGAACCCGCGGAGGCGCCGGAGGTGCGGCGCGAGCTGGGCCGCGAGGTGGCGGCCATGCGCGAGGAAGCACTGCAAGACCTGGCGGGGGTAGCCAGCGATGATTGGGAGGTGCCGACCTTTCTGCGCAAGCAGAACGACTAGGGGACGCCCATGCCCTCGCTGCTGAGGCGGCTCTTCGGCGGGCGTCGCGACGAGGACTACAGCGCGGGCATCGCCCTGTACAACGAGGGCCGCTTCGAGGAGGCGATCGCCCGCTTCGAAGCGGCCATCGCCGGGGCGGCGAAGAGCAGCACCACCTACCGCCTCGGCACCTTCTACGCCGCCGAGGCCCACGCGAACATCGGCCGCAGCCTGCTCAGGAGCGAGCACTACGACGAGGCGCGCTTCCACCTCGAGCAGGCCCTCAGCGAGACCCCCAACTTCCCGGACATCCAGTACTGCCTCGGCGTCGCGCTCTTCATGGGCGGCGAGCGCGCGGCGGCCCTGCCCTGCTTCCAGCGCGCCCTCGCGATCAACCCCGACTACATCGAGGCGCGCTGCTTCCTCGCCGTCGCGCTCGACGCGCTGGGGGACGCCGAGGGCGCCCGGCGCGAGCTGCGCCAGGCGGCGGCGCTGCAGTCCGAGATCCCGATCTCGGTGAACCGCTTCCTGCTCGTGCACCTCAAGGAGCGCGAGACGGTGCTGCCCGAGGTGGGGCCGGTGCTCGAGCTGCTCGAGAGCGGCGCCGAGTTCCGCGAGCTCTACGGGGAGGGCATCGCCCAGTTCAACCTGGGCCAGCACGCGCTGGCCGCCGAGCTGCTCGAGCGGGCGGCGGCGATGAAGCCGCACTACGCCGACGTCCAGTGCCAGCTCGGCCTCGCGCGCCTCAAGTGCGGGCGCACGGAGCCGGCGATCGCCGCCTTCGGCCGGGCCCTCACCGTGAACCCGCGCTTCATGGAGGCCGCCTACTTCCTCGGCCTCGCCCAGCTCAAGGCGGGCCACCCGCTGGAGGCCGAGGAGTCCCTCGCCTTCGCGCGCAGCCTGGGCGGGGAGGGCAGCGACCTGCTGCTCCACCTCGCGCAGGCCCGCTTCCAGCTCGGCCGCAACGAGGAGGCGGCCCTGCTCCTCGAGGAGCTCTTGGGGCGGCATCCCGAGCAGAGCCAGGCGCGCTACCTGCTCGGCCTGCTCCGCCACCTCGAGGGCCGCGACGATGAAGCCCTGCGCCTGCTGCGCGAAGCCCTCGGCCACAATCCGTCGCTCGGCGAGGCCGAGGTCGACCTCGCCCTCCTGCACGCCCAGCGCGGCGAGTGGGAAGACGCCGACCCGCACTTCCGGCGCCTGCAGGAGCGCAATCCCGGCGACGCGACCCTGCAGGCCTTCCTCGGCCAGGCCCTGCTCTCGCGCGGGGACCTCGAGGCCGCCCTCGCCGCCTTCACCCGCGCGCTGGACTTGGCGCCGGGCGACCTCTACGCCCTGCGCGGGCGCCTGCGCTGCGAGCTGCGCCTGGGCCGCCTCGCCAAGGCCGAGGCTCTGCTCGCGCCCCTGCTCGCGGCGCACCCGGACTACCCCGACCTGCTCAAGCTGCGCGGCGACCTCGCCTTCAAGCGCGGCGAGTACGGCGCGGCGGCCGCCGACTACCGCGCCGCGCTCGCGCTGGCGCCGCGCTACCTGGAGGCCGAGCTGGCCCTCGCGCTCGCCCTGCGCAATCAGGGCCGGAGCGCGGAGGCGACGGCCCTGCTCGCCCCGCTCGTCGCCCAGCACCCCGAGCGCCTGGAGCTGCGCCACCTGCTCGACGAGCACTTCGCGCTGGCCGAGTTCGAGGACGCCGAGAGCGATTAGCGCCGCGCCGAGCGCCGCCTGCCGCGCGGCCGCGCTTGTCAGCGCGCGCGGCAGGGTCTAGGCTGCCCCGCATGCAGAGCGGCGGCGCGCGCGCAGAGGGCCTCCAGCGCCCGGTGCAGTTCCTCAAGGGCGTCGGTCCGCGCCGCGCGGCCGACCTCGCGAGGCTCGGCCTCCACACGGCCGAGGATCTGCTCCTGCACTTCCCCCGCGACTACCTGGACCTCGGCGAGAGCCTGCCGCTCGCAGCGCTCACGCCCGGCCTGCGCGCCACGGTGCGCGGGCAGGTGCTGGCCAGCGCCGAGCGGCGGCCGCGCCAGGGCCTGGGCATCCTCACCGTGCTCATCGACGACGGCACGGGCCGGCTGCAGCTCGTCTTCTTCAACCAGCCCTACCTGAAGAAGCAGCTCGCCAACGGCGTGCAGGTCGTGGCCAACGGCGAGGCGGCGCCGTTCCGGGGCGCGCTCCAGATGCAGTCGCCCGAGCTGGAGATCCTCGGCGAGGAGGAGAGCCCGCGCCTGCTCGGGCGGCGCATCCTGCCGCTCTATCCGGCGACGCGCGGCGTCGGCCAGCGCTGGCTGCGCCGCCTGCTCGATGGCCTCCTCGCGGAGCCCGGGCTCGTCGCCGGTCTGCCCGAGATCCTGCCCGCGGAGTGGCTGCGCGCCGAGGGCTGGCCGGCGCGGGGCGCCGCGCTGCGGGCGATCCACTTCCCCGAGGATCGCGATGAACTGGCCAGCGCCCGCGAACGGCTCAAGTTCGAGGAGCTCTTCCTGCTGCAGCTCCTCGCCGCGTTGCGCCGCCGGCAGCTCGCGCGCGAGGCGGGCCCCGTGCTCGCCGGCGGCGAGCGCCTGCTCGCGCCCTTCCTCGCCGGCCTGCCCTACCAGCTCACCGCGGCGCAGGCGCGGGCGCTCGCCGAGATCCGCGGCGATCTCGCGAGCGGCGGCCGCATGAACCGCCTGCTCCAGGGCGACGTCGGCTGCGGCAAGACGGTGGTCGCGCTCGCCGCGCTGCTGCTCGCCGCCGAGGGCGGCTACCAGGGCGCCTTCATGGTGCCGCTCGAGGCCCTCGCGCGGCAGCACTTCGCGAACTGGGCGGGGCCCCTGGCCGCGCTCGGCCTGCGCGCGGGGCTCCTGCTCGGCGGCGGCAGCCAGCCGGCCAAGGAGCGGCGCTCGGTGCTCGCGGGCCTGGCCGACGGCGCCATCGACATCGCCTTCGGCACGCAGGCCCTGATCCAGGACGAGATTCGCTTCGCGCGCCTCGGGCTCGCCGTCGTCGACGAGCAGCACCGCTTCGGCGTGCTCCAGCGCGCGGGCCTCAGGGAGCGCGGCGCGCCGCACGTGCTCGTGATGACGGCGACGCCCATCCCGCGCTCGCTGGCGATGACCGTCTACGGCGACCTGGAACTCAGCGTGATCGACAGCCTGCCGCCCGGCCGGCCGGGCCTCGTCACCCGCCTCGCGACCGAGGAGCAGCTCCCGCGCATCCACGCCTTCCTGCGCGAGCGCGTCGCAGCAGGCGAACGCGCCTTCCTCATCTTCCCCCTGGTGGAGGAGGGCGATCAAGCCGAGCTGGCGGCGGCCACGCAGGCCTACGAGGAGCTGGCGGCCGGGCCCCTGGCCGGCCTCGGTTGCGGGCTGATCCACGGGCGGCTCTCGGCGGCGAGGAAGGCCGCGGCGCTGGCCGCATTCCGCAGCGGGGAGCGGCCGGTGCTCGTGGCAACGACGGTGATCGAGGTGGGCATCGATGTGCCCGAGGCCACGCTGATGCTGATCCACAACCCCGAGCGCTTTGGCCTCAGCCAGCTCCACCAGCTGCGCGGGCGCATCGGCCGCGGGCGGCAGAAGAGCTACTGCATCCTCGTCGCGCCGGCCGGGATGGGCGAGACGAGCCGCGAGCGCCTGGAGACCTTCGTCAAGCATCGCGACGGCTTTCGCCTCGCCGAGGAGGACCTGCGCCTGCGCGGGCCGGGCGAGCTCTTCGGGCAGCGCCAGCACGGGCGGCCCGAACTCAGCCTCGCCCATCCGCTGGCCGACGCGCGGCTGGTCGCCCTCGCCCGCGAGCGGGCGGCGGCCTTGGTCGCCCGCGACCCCGAGCTGGCGGCCGCCGATCTGCGCGCGCTCCGGGAGCTCCTCCAGCGGGTCTACCGGGAGCGGCTGCTCCTCGCCGGGGTCGGCTGAGCACTCCGCCGGGCATGCCGATTGCAGCCCCTCGCGGAGCCTGGCCGCCGAGGCCAGCTCGCTGAGCACGGAGCGCGCATGACGGCCCAGACCCTATGCTGTCCGAGCTGCGGAGCGACCTACGCTGTTCCGCCTAGCCTGATGGAAAAAGGCGAGTTGCGCGTGCGCTGTCCCCAGTGCCAGCAGGGCTTTCGCCTGCGTTGGGTCCCGCCGGCCGCGCCGCCCGCCACGGCAATTGCTGCCGAGTCGTCGCTCCCGGCCGGCCCGGCCGCAGCGCCCGGGCCGGCGGCGCCGGCCCCCGCCGGGCTCAACGCCCAGCAGGAAGCCCGGCGGGCCCGGCGTTTCGCCAGGGCTCTGGCGGAGAGCATCCTGCAGGGACCGGGCCGGCGCGAGCGGCGGGATCGCGCGCTGGCCGAGGGGCGCCTGATCCCGGAGTTCAGCCGCGAGCTGCGCGAGGCCTGGCGGCTGTATGTCGATAAAGTGGGCGAGGATTACGCCCACAGCTCACCTGCATTCCGAGATGCCTTCAATGAGATCCTCGCCGACGGACAGCCGCTCTTCTGAGGCGGGGCTCCCGGTGGAGCAGGGGCCGCTGTACCTGTGGGCCTGCGACGCTCGTCTGGCAGCCCGCGCCCGGGCGGAGCTCGGCGCCGCGGCGGCTCGGCTGGCGCCCTTGCCGCCGCGAGCGGAGTGGGAGCTCGCCCTGCCTGCCGGCACTTTCGGGGTCTTGCTCACCGCCAGCGGCGAAGAGAGCCTGCCGCCCGCCGAGGCGCTGGCCGCGCTGCGGGCGGCGGGAGGGCGGCTCGTCCTCTTCCTGCCTGCCCTCGACGAGCGCAGCCGGCGGCGCCTCGTCCGTCGCGGCTTCCACGAGGCGCTCGCGCCGCCCTTCGCCGGGCTCGACCTGGGCCGCCTCTTCGCCGACGCCGACCGCCCGCTCGTTCTCGCGCGGCGTTTGCCGGAGTTCGAGGCGCGCGTGGAGAGCCGCGTCGAGTTCCGTCTGCCGGCCGAGCTGCGCTTCGTGGCGCCGGCCGCCGGCTTCCTCTGTCGCCTGGCCCGCGAGCACGGCTTCCACCCGCGCATCTGGGCGGAGGCCCTGCCCCTCGCACTCGACGAAGCCCTCGCCAACGCGATCCGTCACGGCTGCGCGCTGGACCCAGCGAAGGAAGTGCGGGTCTTGGCGCGCTTCGGGCCGCGGCGCCTGCGCGTGCGCATCGAGGACCCGGGGGCCGGATTCGACCCCGAGCGGGTCGCCGATCCCAGGAGTGCCGAAGGTCTGCGGCGCGGCAGCGGCCGCGGCCTGCTGCTGATGCGGGAACTGGTGGATCGGGTGGAGTTCCGCAAGGGCGGGCGCGTCGTGCTGCTCACCGTGCGGCGGCGCGCGGAGGGGGAGACCTAGAACTCCTCCTCCTGCCACTTGCTGGAGTGGATCTCGCCGAGCAGGCCATCGATCTGGCTGCGCACGCGGGCGTTCTGGTCGGGCTCGAAGAGGGCCTTCTTCACGCGGCCGTACTGGTCCTTCTTCAGGTAGCGCAAGGCCTTGATGTCCTTGAGCGAGACGAGGATGTCCTTGCTCGCGCGCACCTCGAGCGGGCGGCCGTCCATGTCCTGGTCGGGGTTGTGGAAGGGATGCATGCCGATGCCCCAGCCGTAGGCGAGCAGGGTGCCGAGCAGGACGCGCAGCGTGTTGCGCCCCTGCACCGTGCTCAGGTCGAGGTCCTCGTCGATGCTGCGCTCCACCTTGTCCACGAGGGCGACCAGTCGCTCCAGGGAGTCCTCGCCGAGCTCGATGTTCAGGAAGCGGGAGAACATTTCCGCCACGACCTTGCGCGACTCCGCCATCGGGGATCTCACCTCGTTGCAAGGATGGACTTTGCGCGCCGCGGCCCAGCGCCGCCCGGGGGCGCGCCGCCGCAGTCGCAAGATCCAGGCCGACTTAGGTAGGCGCTCGGGCCGGCGGCGGTCCTTCCCCCGCAGCGACCCGCGAGAACGGATCTTGCATTCGCCGCCGGGAGGCAAGGCAGCCGGCGGCGCCGCGGCCCCTCCTGGGGCTGCGGACGCTGCGATCAGGACGCACGGGGGACAGCCCCCTGAATCACGGAGCGAGGTGCAGCGTGGCTCTCATCAACCGAGCGGGGCAGGAAGTCAGCGCCAAGGTCGTCTACTACGGCCCGGGTCTGAGCGGCAAGACGACCAATCTCGAGGTGCTCTTCCGCCAAGTCCCCGAAGACCATCGCGGCAAGATGATCTCGATGAAGACGCGCACGGACCGCACGCTCTTCTTCGACCTGCTGCCCCTGAGCGGCGACGCGATCCTCGATTTCAACGTGCGCATCCTGCTCTACACGGTGCCCGGTCAGGTCTACTACAACGCGACGCGGCGGCTCGTGCTCAAGGGCGTCGACGCCGTCGTCTTCGTCGCCGACAGCCAGCGCGGCAAGATGGAGGAGAACCTCGAGAGCCTGGAGAACCTGCGCTCCAACCTGGCGGACATGAACCTCAAGCTCGAGGACCTGCCCTGGGTCATCCAGTACAACAAGCGCGACCTGCCGGACGTGCTCGGCGTGCAGGAGCTCGAGCACGCCCTCAACCCGACGGGCGTGCCCTGCTTCAGCGCGGTCGCGCCGCGCGGCGAGGGCGTGCAGGAGACCCTGCGCGGCGTCACCGAGCATCTGCGGCCCCACTTGCGCGCGCTCGTCGAGAGGGAGATCGGCGAGTCCCTGCGCAGCGGCTCCGCGGCGAACCCCGGCCGCTCGACGCCGCCGGTCGCCGCGCAGCCGCCGCAGGTGGAAATGCCGGCGCTTCGACCGGCGGCGCCGGCACCGCCGCGCAGCGGCCTCAACCTCGATCAGCTCCCCGACCCGCGGGTCGTGGAGATCGCCCCCGGGGATCTCCACGACCAGTCGCTGCGCGGGCAGCGGCCCCTGGTCGACCTCATGGAGGGCAGCGATGTGCGCCACGCCCTGCACAACGTGGAGACGACCGTCGATGCCTCGCCCCTGCGCTCGCTCGCCGACACCCTGCCGGCGCGCGGCAGCGAGGGCCCGCCGGCCGGCGCGCAGCCGCCGGACCGCCTGGCGGCGGCGCCGTTCAGCCGACCCGTCCCGCGCGTGGTCCCGGAGATCGTGGAACTCGATTCCCCCTCGGCAGCGCCGCCGGCGCCGGCCGTCCCGCCCACGCCGCCTCGGCCCGCCGCGTCGGCGCCGCCGTTGCGGCCGGCCTCGCCCGCCGCGCCGGTCCCTCCGGCCGCGACGACGCGCCCCGGTGACGCGCCGCCCATCCAGCGCTCGGCGCCGCTCTGGGCCTCGCCGCCGCTGGCCGCGCAGGCCCCCGCGACTCCTCCCGCCGCGCCGGTGATCCCGCGCTCCGCCCCGCTCTGGGCTTCGGCGCCGCCCGCACCGAGCGCGCCGCCCGCAGCCGCTGCGCCGCCCGCACCGAGCGGAGCGGCTGCGCCGCCGCCGAGCGCCAGCGAGAGCAGCTCCGACCGGCCGCTCACACTGCGCGTTCCGCGCGCCCTGCTCGAGCGGGGCGAGTTGCAGATCCGCCTGATCGTCGAGGAGGCGCCGGCGCCCTCGGCCCTGTCGAGCGCAGGCGGCGGTGGGGGCCTGGCCGAGCCGGGCGCCTCCCGCAGCAGCGCCGCCTTCAGCGAGGAGCGGACCGCGGACCTGAAGCCGAGCCTGAGCCTGGAGAGCGACCTCGGCGCGCCGGTTGCGCCGGTCCCGCAGGCGGCGCCCGAACCTGTGGCGAGCGCGACGGCCGCGCCCGGCCGCGCGGGCGGCGTCTCACGGCCGGCCGGCACCGGCATGCGCTTCGCGCTGCGCAACGGCGAGCTGGTCCCGCTGGACTAGCCCAGCGCGCCGGCGGAGCGCGCTTGACAGCCCGCCGGGGCGCGACTAGCCTTCCGGGGTCGGGGAGGGCCGCCTTGACCATGAGCAAGCGCATTCTCGTCGTCGACGACGAGGCCAGCATTCGCACTCTCTACAGTCAGGAGCTGCGCGACGAGGGTTACCTCGTCCAGGCGGTGGCTTCGGCCGAGGAGGCCTCTCTCGCGCTGGCCGAGCAGCCGGTGGACCTGGTGATCCTCGACATCGAGCTGCCGGGCAAGGACGGTCTGGCTTACTTGCGCGAGGTCATGGAGCAGTACCGGGACCTGCGCGTGGTGATCAACAGCGCCTACCACAGCTACAAGGACGACTTCACCTCCTGGTCCGCGGAGGCCTCCCTGGTCAAGTCGTCGGACCTGGATCCGCTGAAGGCGACGGTCCGGGAACTGCTAACGAAGTGACGCGTTGGGGCGCCCACCGCCCCCGCCGGGAGAAGCCATGGCGATTCGCCGCCCGCTCGCACTGCTCGCCCTGCTCGCACTGCTCGCACTGCCCGCCCTGGCTGTCGCCGATACGGTAGCGCATCCCTTCGCCGCCCTGCCGGCGCCAGGCGCGCCGAGCAAGCTCGGTCTCGATCGCCTGCAGTGGGGGACGACGGCGCTCAGCTACAGCCAGAGCTGGAGCGCGGGGCGCAGCAGCTCCCTGGGCCTGCTCACCAAGGATCTGCGCGTGCCGCTCGGCCGCGGCCTCGACTTCAACGCCCGCTTCGGCCTCGCCTTCGCGCCCGGCAGCCAGTCGCTGGGCACGGGCGAGGAGGGCGCTCGCTTCGTCCTGCCCTTCGCCGCGCTCGACTGGCAGCCGAGCGAGAACCTCCAGCTGCGCCTCGAGGTGGGTCAGGGCCTGGGTCTCTACGATCCCTATGCGGCCTACGGCTGGCGCCGCTCCGGCCTCGCCTCGCCGCTGCGCGAGCGCAGGGCGACCGACGCGCCGCTCGCCGACGAGTAGTCGCTCAACATTGTCTTGACCGTCTTTCGCGGCCCCTCCTATCCTGCCGCCGGCTCGACGGCAACCGGGAGGCTGGTGCGCGCATGAGTCCCCTGAACTGGTACCGCAAGATGCAGCGGCGCTCGCAGCGGCGGGCCACCCTCGATGCGCTCTGCTCGGAGGCCGCCCGCGACGCCGAGGCCGCCCTGCGCTGGCTCGACGAGCGCCTGGCCCGCGGCGAACGCGCGGAGATCGAGGCCTTCTTCGAGGAGATCCCCGACCCCTTCGCGCTACCGGTCGCGGCCTACGCCGAACTGATCGAGCGCAGCTACCGGGCGGAACTCTTCGAGGCCGGCTTGCGCCTGGCCGCGGCCTGGCGCCGCAGCGATCCCGAGTCGGCGCGTCCCCTCAACCAGGCCGCGCGCCTGCACAGCCTCGCCGGCCGTTTCGAGCAGGCGCACGAACTGCACAGGCTTGCCCTCGCCCTGCCCAGCGACGCCGCCGAGAGCCACTACCAGCTCGGCTGCACCCTGCTGCGCGAGAACCGCAACCTGGAGGCCGAGGCGGCCTTCCGGGAGGCTCTCGCCCGCGATCCCCGGCTGGCGAAGGCGCACACCAACCTCGGCTTCAGCCTCGACCGCCGCGGCGAGCGCGACGAGGCCATCCTCCATTTCCGCCGGGCCATCCAGCTCGATCCGCACAACGCGATGGGGCACCTGAACCTGGGCGCCCTCTATGGCGAGCGGGGCGACTACGAGCAGGCGATCCACCTCTTCCGGAAGACGGTGGAGCTGGCGCCGGACGGCCTCGAGGGGCGCATGAGCCTGGGCCTCGCCCTCGCCAACTGCAGCCGTTACGGCGAGGCGATCGGCGAGTTCGAAGGCGTGCTCGGCCTGCGCCCGCAGCACGCGGACGCGCGCTTCCACATCGCCCTCTGCCATTCGCGCCTCGGCGCCCACCGCAAGGCGCTCGCCGAGCTGGAACGCGCGGACGCCAAGGACCCGCGCGTTCGTTTCTACCTCGGCCTCTGCTACGTCAACCTCGGCGAGTACGCCAAGGCCCTGCCCTGCTTCCAGCAGGTACTCGAGCTGCACCCCGATGACGCCCGGAGCCACTACTACCTGGGCATCATCTATGATCAGCTCGGGCAGGCAGAAGCGGCGCGGCAGAGCTACCGCCAGGCCGAGGCCCTGGGCCACCGCGCCGGCGTGGCGCGGGCGGTGGGCGCCTAGGGCTGCGGCCCGCCTTGACCGTTTTCCGGCCTTGACCTAGGATAACCCCTTCAATGGCCGCCGCGCGGGCGCCGCGGTTGCGGTCGGGGCGAGGAGCACTTGCGATGAGCGACGGCAGCGTCCGCGCGATGGCGAAGGCCTACGAGCCGGCGAGCGTCGAGGCCAGGCTCTACGCGGCCTGGGAGGCGGGCGGCTACTTCCGCCCGCGCCCCGATCCCGCCGGCCGGCCGCCCTACGTGATCGTCATCCCGCCGCCGAACGTCACCGGCATCCTGCACATGGGCCACGTGCTCGACAATGCGCTACAGGATATCCTCATCCGCTGGCAGCGCATGCAGGGAGTCGAGACCCTCTGGCTGCCCGGCTGCGATCACGCCGGCATCTCCACGCAGAGCGTCGTCGCCAGGAAGCTGCGCGAGCAGGGCCAGGATCCCGAGGCCATGGGTCGCGAGGCCTTCCTCGCCGCGGCCTGGGCCTGGAAGGACGAATACCACGCGCGCATCACGGGCCAGTTGCGCCGCCTCGGCTGCAGCTGCGACTGGGAGCGCGAGCGCTTCACGATGGACGAAGGGCTCAGCCACGCCGTGCAGCGCGTCTTCATCGCGCTCTACGAGGCGGGTCTGATCTATCAGGGCGAGTACATCGTCAACTGGGACGTCCAGGACCAGACCGCGATCAGCGACGAGGAAGTGGAGTTCCAGGAAGTCGACGGCCACCTGTGGCACCTGCGCTACCCGCTGATCGGCGGCGAGGGCTCGCTCGTGGTGGCCACCACGCGCCCGGAGACGATGCTCGGCGACACGGCGATCGCGATCAACCCCGGCGACGCGAGCAAGGCCGCCTACCGCGGCCGCCGCGCGCGCCTGCCGCTGGTGGGCCGCGAGCTGCCGATCATCGAGGACGATTTCGTCGATCCCGAGTTCGGCACCGGCTTCGTCAAGGTGACGCCGGCCCACGACCCCAACGACTTCGCGATGGGCCAGCGGCACGGTCTCGAGCGGGTGCAGGTGATCGGGCCCGATGGCCGCATGAGCGCCGCCGCCGGCGAGTACGCCGGCCTGACGCGCGAGGAAGCGCGCCGCGCCGTGCTGGCCGCGCTCGAGGCCCAGGAACTCGTCGTGAAGGTCGAGCCCTACCGGCACAGCGTGGGCCACGGCCAGCGCAGCGGCCTGCCGATCGAGCCCATGGTCTCCACGCAGTGGTACGTGCGCATGGCCGAGCTCGCCGAGCCGGCCATCGCAGCCGTCGCCGAGGGCCGCGTGCGCTTCACCCCCGCCCGCTGGGAAAAGACCTACAGGCACTGGATGGAGGGCATCCGCGACTGGTGCATCAGCCGCCAGCTCTGGTGGGGGCATCGCATTCCCGTCTGGACCCATGCGGTGACCGGCGAGCGGCGCGCGGCGACGGCGGCCCCGGACGCCAGCGGCCACTGGCGCCAGGATCCCGACGTGCTCGACACCTGGTTCTCGAGCTGGCTGTGGCCCTTCTCGACCCTGGGCTGGCCGGAGGCCACGGCGGATCTCGCGCGCTACTACCCCGGCAGCACGCTGGTGACGGGCCCGGACATCATCTTCTTCTGGGTGGCGCGCATGATCATGGCCGGCCAGCGCTTCGCGGGCGACGTGCCCTTCCGCGACGTCTTCCTGCACGGCATCGTGCGGGACAAGCAGGGCCGCAAGATGAGCAAGAGCCTTGGCAACAGCCCCGACCCGCTCGAGCTCTTCGACCGCTACGGCGTCGACGCCGTGCGCTTCTCGATGACGATGCTCACGCCCCTGGGCGGCGACTATCTCTTCGAGGACAAGCACATGGAGATGGGCCGCAACTTCGCCAACAAGCTCTGGAACGCGAGCCGCTACGTGCTCATGCAGCTGGCGGAGCGGGGCGAGGGGGCGCTGCTGCCGGCCAGCGCCGCCGCCCCGAGCGGGCGCCTGGGCGGCCCCGTGGGCGACTGGCTCGCCGCCGAGTGGCGACCCGCGGCGGCCGGCGCGCTCGCGCCGCTCAGCCTGGAGGACCGCTGGATCCTCAGCCGACTCGTCGCCGTGCGCGAGCAGGTGCAGCGCGACCTGGAGGGCTTCCGCTTCGGCGACGCCGCCCGCGGCCTCTACGACTTCCTCTGGAAGGAGTACTGCGACTGGTACCTGGAGCTGACCAAGCCGCGCGTCTACGGCGAGGATCCCCGCGCCGCGGCCACGGCCCTGCTCACGGCCGCCGGCGTGCTCCACGCGACCCTGCGCCTGCTGCACCCCTTCATGCCCTACGTGACGGAGGCGATCTGGGAGCGCTTTCCCGGCGCGGCCGACCGCCTGATCGTCGCGCCCTGGCCGGCGCCGCCGGCCGCGCTGCGGGACGAGGCGGCCGAGCGCGAACTCGACTTCCGCATCGCCCTGATCTCCAGCGTGCGCGGCCTGCGCCAGGAGCTGGGCCTGCCGCCCGGCCGCGAGCTGACCCTGATCCTGCGCGGCGAGGGCCAGGCCCTGGCCGCCCAGCTCGGGGCGGCGCGACCTTTCCTTGCCAGCTTGGCCAAAGTGTCCGACTATCGCCTCGAGCCGCCCTCGCCGCGCAAGCCCAAGCCCGCGGCGGGCGCCTTCCTGCCCGGCCTCGAGATCTGGCTGCCGCTCAGCGGTCTCGTCGATCTTGCCGAGGAGCGGCGGCGGCTCGAGAAGGAGCTTGCCAAGCTGCAGCGCGAGATCGCCGGCAGCGAGGCGAAGCTGGCGAGCGCAGGCTTCCGTGCTCAGGCGCCCGCCGAGGTGGTGGCGCAGGTGGAGGCGCGGCTGGCGCTGGGGCGCGATACCGCACGCCGCCTGGGCGAGAGCCTGGAGAACTTGCGGGAGGACAATGACTGAGCGCACCCTCGGCGAGCGCATCCGGCAAGCGCGCGAGAGCCGTGGCTTGAGCCTCGAGGCGGTCGGCCGGGAGACGCGCCTGGCGCTCTCCGTCCTCCGCGCCCTCGAGGAGGACCGGCGCGCCGACCTGCCGGGCGACCTCTACGTCGCCAATGCGCTGCGCATGCTCGCGGAGCTGCTCGAGCTCGACCGCGGCGAACTCCTCAGCCTCTACCGCGCCGGCCAGGGGATCAGCGCGCCGGGCAGCTTCGGCCCCAGCGGTCGCGTCTGGCGAGAGGAAGTGCCGGAGACGCGCCTGGGCGGCTGGCAGCCGGGGCGGGGCCTCTGGCTGGCCCTCGGCGCCGTCGTCGTTGCGGGCGCCCTGCTCGCCACCGCGCTCTCCGTCTCCCGCCGCGAGGCGCCCCCCGGCCGGCTGGCCGAGCCGCCGGCGCCAGCCGCGGTGAGGGAAGCGCCAGCCATCGACGCCTCGCTCGGCCCCGTGGAGGCGCCACCGCCCGAGGAGGCGATCGCGAAGGCGCGCGCCGACTCCGTCGCCGCCGCCGCCGCCTGGGCGCAGGGCCCGCTGGCGCTCTCCGACAGCGGCGACGTGGCGATGCGGAGCGCTCCGCCCGCCCGCGCTGCGCTGCGCCTGGAGGTGGATGCCGCGCTGCCCTGTCGCCTCGAGCTCAACGTCGACGATCGGCTGCAGCTCGCGCGTGCGCTGGGCGCCGGCGACGTCTGGTGGGTCGAGGCCGACAGCTTCGTCGTCCTGAGCGCGGCCAGCGTGAGCGGCCTGGCCCTGCGCCTGAACGGCAGCGACTACCCGCTGCCGGCGGTCCCCACCGGCCAGCCGATCGCGCTGCGCCTGGACGCCCCCGTGACCGTGTCGGCGCCCGGCGACGGCTGATGGCTGTCCCCACCTGAGCGAGAGAGCCGCCCGATGTCCTCGCGCTACCCGCCCGATCTGCTGCTGCGGCTCCACGGCCAGATCCTCGCCCTGCGCGAGAGCGCGCTGGCGCTCGCCGAGGAGCAGGCCGGGCGCCTGGCGGCGATCCCGCCCGACTACGCCGCGAGCGCGCGCAACCTGCTCTACTACCTCGCGGTGCGACGGCACGACATCCGCGCCCTGCAGATCCAGCTCGGCGAGCTGGGCCTCAGCTCGCTCGGGCGCATGGAGGCCCACGTGCTCGCGGCGCTCGAGTCCGTGCTCGCCGCGCTCGAGAGCCTGGGCGCCGCGCCGGCCACGCTGATCGCGACCGGCGTGCAGCCCAGCCGCTTCCGCGAAGGGGACGAGCGGCTCGCCCGCCACGCCGCCGACCTCTTCGGCCCCGAGGCGCCCAACCGCATCGTGCGCATCATGGTCACGCTGCCCAGCGAGGCGGCGCAGGACTACGGGCTCGTGCGCGATCTCGTGGCGAGCGGCATGAACATCGCGCGCATCAACAGCGCCCACGATGAGCCGGCGGCCTGGCAGGCCATGATCGAGCGCGTGCGCCGCGCCGAGGCCGAGACGGGCCGGCCCTGCCGCGTGCTCCTCGATCTGGCGGGACCGAAGCTGCGCACTGGCCCCCTCGCGCCCGGCCCCGAGGTGCTGCGCCTCAGGCCCGAGCGCGACGAGCTGGGACGCATCGGCCAGCCGGCGCGGTTGCGCCTCGTCGCCGAGGGCGCCGAGAGCGTGCCGGCGGGAGAGCGCGCCTTGCCCATCGATGCCGAGCTGCACGCGCTGCTGCGGCCGGGTGACGAACTGCGCCTGCGCGACCTGCCGGGGCGCGCGCGGCGCCTGCGCGTCGTCAGCGGCCCGGGAGGCAGCCTCTGGCTCGAGACGCGCCGCGGGCTCTACTTCGCGAGCGGCCTGCCGGCGAAGCTCTACCGCAAGGGCGCCGAGCTCGCCGAGGGCAGCATCGGCAAGCTGCCGCCCCGCGAGCAGCGGCTCATCCTGCTGCCGGGCGAGACCCTGCTCGTCACCGCGGGCGAGGAGCCCGGGCAGCTCGCGCGGCGCGACCGCGAAGGCGCCGTCCTCGAGCCGGCGCGCATTCCCTGCACGCTGCCGGCGGTCTTCGCCGACACGCGGCCCGGCGATCGGATCCTCTTCGACGACGGGCGCCTCGAGGGCGTGATCCGCGAGACGACGCCCAGCTTCCTGCGCGTCGAGATTCGCCGCGCGGCCGCAACGGGCACGCGCCTGCAGGCCGACCGCGGCATCAACCTGCCCGACACGGACCTCTCGCTCTCGCCGCTCACGGAGGCCGACCTCGCTCAGCTCGACTTCGCGGTCCGGCACGCCGACCTGGTGGGGATGTCCTTCGTGCGCCGGCCCGAGGACGTGGCGGCGCTGCACGCCGAGCTGGCCCGCCGCGGGGGCGAGGCGCTCGGCGTCGTGCTCAAGATCGAGACGCGCGCCGCCTTCGAGAACCTGCCGAGCCTGCTGCTCGCGGCGCTCGGCCGCCCGCCGGCGGGCGTGATGGTGGCGCGCGGGGACCTCGGCGTCGAGCTGGGCTTCGAGCGCATGGCCGAGGTGCAGGAGGAGATCCTCTGGCTGGCCGAGGCCGCGCACCTGCCCGTGATCTGGGCGACGGGC
>VGXI01000064.1 GCA_016873475.1 bacterium
TTTTCGAGCAACTGGCCCAGCGCGGTGAGGAAGCCCTGCACGTCGTCCAGGCTGCGCGGGTCGATCAGGTGCACGGCCAGCCCCGCGTCCTCGAGGGCTTCGATGTCCTCGCGGCGGTTCTCCTCGCGGCTGGCGAGCACGAGGTCGGGCGCGAGGTCGCGGATCGCGTCCAGCTCGGGCGTCTTCGTGCCGCCCACCGTGGAGATCGCCGCCACCGCCTCGGCCGGGTGTACGCAGAAGCGCGTGCGCCCGACCAGCCGCTTGCCGAGGCCGAGCTCCATCATGCTCTCGGTGAGCGTTGGCACCAGCGACACGACGCGCGCGTAGCCGCCGGCCGGCAGCCCCTGGCCCCGCGCGTCGCGCACCGTGGGCATGGGCTACTTCACCGCCAGCAGCTCGATCTCGAAGATGAGCCAGGCGTCCGGCGGCACCGGCGGCCGGCCCTTGGCCCCGTAGCCGAGATCCGGCGGCACGGCGAGACGGCGCTTGCCGCCCGCCTTCATGCCGGCCACGCCCTCGTCCCAGCCGCGGATGACCTGGCCGCCCGCGAGCGTGAAGTCGAAGGGCGTGCCGTCGTCCAGCGAGCTCCAGATCTTCGTGCCGTCCAGCAGCCAGAGCGTGGCGTGCGTGCTGCAGGTCTGGCCCGGCTGCGGCTGCGCGCCCGTGCCCACCAGGAGGTCGAGCACCTGCAGGCCGCTCGCCGCGCTGAGCACGGCCTTGCCCGCGCCCTCGCCCTCGGTGAGCTTGGCGATGGCCTGCCCGGCGAGATCGCCCGCGGGCGGCTCGACCTGCGCGGCCGGAGGCTCGGGCTCGGGGGCGGCGGCGGGCTGCTCGCGGTCCTGGGCGCCTTCGCGGCAGCCGGCGAGGGCGAGGGTGAGAACGGCAATCAGGGCGGCAGCGCGACGCATCGGGAACCTCCTCCTCGGGGTAGGGCCCGAAGGTAGCCGATTCGGCCGCGGGAGTCAGGGGAAATTGCGGGGCGGCGAGGCGGGTCTCCCGGCGACCTCAGGGGGCGAGCGACGCCCGTCGGGCGCGCGGCTCGTTTTGTACACGTGTACACTCCGCGCGGCGGGCCGCAGCGCAACGCGCGCTGCTAGGGCTTCTCCTCGCCCGACGAGAACCCGATGCGCTTCGCCTTGCGCGGCGACGGCAGCGCCATCAGCTCGCGGATGGCATCGAAGACCACCCTGAACTGGGCATCGTACTTCTGCTCGAGGGCGTTGAGCTTGCGGGCCAGTTCCTCGTTGCCGGCCAGCAGGCGTCGCAGGCGGACGAAGCTGCGCATGATCTGGATGTTGACCTGGATTGCCTGGGGGCTGCTGAGCACACTCGACAGCATCGCAATCCCTTGTTCCGTAAAGGCATAGGGAAGATGCCGGCGGCCGCCCCAACTTGAGGTCACAATCTGTGACCTCAAGTTGGCAAACTCCTCGGGACCCAGTTGGAACATGAAGTCCTCAGGGAAGCGTGCGAGGTTACGCTTCACAGCCTGGATCATCACCTTGGTTTCCACCCCATAGAGAACGGCCAGGTCGGCGTCCAGCCAGGAAGCTCGCCCGGCAAGTGCCCGAATCCGGTTGTCCCCCCGGGACGCGGCCGCCTACACTCGCCCCGGCACGGGGCCGGAACGGCGCCCGAACCCACGGGGGGACTGAGTGCAGATCGTCATCGTCGGCGGCGGCACGGTGGGCACGGAGCTGGCGGTGCACCTCCAGCGCTCCGGCCACGCCGTCGCCCTCGTCGAGCCGCGCGCGGAGCGCTGCGCCGAGCTGGCCGAGAAGCTCGACATCCTCGTCGTCGAGGGCAGCGGCGCCAGCCCGCGCACGCTCGAGCAGGCGGGCATCGCAGGCGCGCAGATGCTCCTGGCCGTCAGTTCGGTGGACGAAGCCAACATCCTTGCCTGCGGTCTGGCCGCCCAGTACGGCGTGCCCACGCGCATGGCGCGCATCCGCAGCAGCGGCGAGTTCCGAGCCAAAGGCAGCCGCGTCAACCTGGAGGCCCTCGGCGTTACGCGGGTGATCGACCCCGAGCACGTCATGGTGCGCGTCATCGCGCAGATCGCCCACATCCCCGGCGCCGTGGAGGTCTTCAGCTACCACGAGGGCGAGATCCTCCTCGCCCGCCACATCATGACTCCCGGTATGCCGATCATCGGCAAGCGTCTGCTGGACATCGCCGCCCTCACCGGCAGCCATCGGTTCCTGGCCGTTGCGCTGCGCCGCGAGAGCGAGGGCAAGACCTGGATCCCCGCCGGCGACGACGTGATCGCCGCTGGCGACGACATCACCACCGCGTTCACGCGCGAGTCCCTGCACCGCTACCTCGAGCTGCTCGGTCTCGAGGACCGCCGCGTGAAGCGCGCCATCGTCACCGGCGACGGCCTGACGGCGATCCAGCTCTGCGAGGAGCTGGCGAGCTGGGTGGAGGTGGTCACGCTCATCGACTGGAATCCCGACCACGCGATGCGCGCCGCTCGACGCCTGGAGGGCGTGGACGTGATCCAGGGCGATCCCACCGAGCGCGACGTGCTGCGCGAGGTCAACGTCAGTCGCGCCGACTTCTTCGCCGGCGTCGGCAACGACACCACGCGCAACGTGATGAGCGCGCTGCTCGCGCGCTCGGAGGGCTGCGACGAAGTGGCCGCGATCTCGCTCGAGCCCACGAGCAACCGCCTCTTCCGGGAGATCGGCGTCAACCACGTGATCAGCCCGCGGCGGGCGATCGCACAGGAGATCATGGACGTCATCGCCCGCGGGCGCATGTCGGTGGAGCTGCAGCTGCGCAACCTCGACCTCGAGTCGGTGGAGATTCGCGCCGGCGAGGGCAGCAAGGTCACGGCCGGCCCGCTCTTCAAGGTGTGGGCGCCCTACAAGCGACAGGCCATCGTCGGCGCCGTCTTCCGCGACGGCAAGGCGAGCATCCCGCAGGGCGGCACGGTGATCGCGGCCGGCGACGAGGCGGTGGTGATCCTCAAGCCCAAGCACGTCTCCACGATCCAGGGGCTCTTCAAGGAGCGGCGGTGAACCGCGGCGCCGTGCTCTACGCCATCGGCCGGCTGCTGCAGATCCTGGCCGTCATCCTGTTCGTGCCGCTGGGCATCTCCGTCTGGGACGACCTCGCCCGCCCGGGCGGCACGGCGCTCGAGAGCAGCGAGAGCCTGGCCTTCGCCGCGGCGATCGTCTTCTCGCTGGTTGCGGGCACATTGCTCGAGTGGCTCACGCGGCGCCACCGCTACGATCCGGGCGTGCGCGAGGGCTTCGCCATCGTCACGCTGGGCTGGGTGAGCCTGACCCTGATCGGCGCGATTCCCTTCTTCGTCTGGATGCTCGAGCAGCGCGGCGCCCCCGGCCCGGTCGCCGTCCTCGGCGCCTTCACCGACGCCTACTTCGAGGTGATGAGCGGCTTCACGACGACGGGCGCTACCATCATTCCCGACGTCGAGGCCCTGCCGCGCGGGCTGCTCTTCTGGCGCGCGCTGACGCACTGGCTGGGCGGCATGGGCATCATCACGCTGGCCCTGGCGATCTTCCCCGCCATGGGCGTGGGCGGCTACCAGATGTTCCGCGGCGAGGTGCCCGGCCCCAGCGCCGACCGCCTGCGCCCGCGCCTGCGCGAGACGGCGGCGATCCTCTGGGGCGTCTACGCCCTGCTCACGGGCGTGCAGACCGGCCTGCTGATGCTCGGCGGCATGAACCTGCTCGACGCGCTCTGCCACGCCTTCGCGACGATGGCCACCGGCGGCTTCTCGACGCGCAACGCCTCGATCGGCGCCTACGGCAGCGCCTACATCGACTGGGTGATCGTGCTCTTCATGTTCCTCGCGGGGATGAACTTCGTCCTCCACTATCGCCTGCTCTTCCGCCGCGACTGGCGCGCCCTGCGCGAGGACCGCGAGTTCCACTTCTACTTCGGCACCGCGGCGCTGGCCGTCCTGGCGACCACGGTCGCGCTCTGGCTCGGCGGCTTGCAGAGCCCGCAGCACGCCGCGGCGAGCTTCCAGGCCGCGCCGCGGGAGCCGGCGGCCTTCGCCGCGCACTACGAGCGCGAAGCCGCGAAGCTGGACGGCCCGGCTGCCGCCCTGCGCTACGCCGCCTTCCAGGTGGTGTCGGTGCTCACCACGACCGGCTTCTGCACGGCGGACTTCGACCTGTGGCCGCCAGCGATCGGCTTGCTGCTGGTGGTGCTCATGTTCTGGGGCGGCTGCGCGGGCTCCACCGGCGGCGGCATGAAGATGATCCGCGTGCTGGTGACGCTGAAGGCGTCCTGGCGCGAACTGAAGAAGGTGGTGCGCCCGCGCCTGGTCTCGCCGCTCAAGGTGCGGCGCGCGCCCTTGCAGGAGCCGATGGTGGCGAACATCGTCGCCTTCTTCGTGCTCTTCGTGGGGCTCTTCGTGGTCTGCTCGCTCTTGATGAGCGCTTTCGTGCCCGATCTGGTGACGGCCGTCACCAGCGTGGCCGCCTGCATCGGCAACGTCGGCCCCGGCCTGGCCGGTGTCGGCGCCACGCAGCACTACGCCTGGATCCCCGCCGCGGGCAAGTGGGTGCTGATCCTCTGCATGCTGCTCGGCCGCCTGGAGATCTTCACCGTGCTCGTCGTGCTGCGGCCGAGCTTCTGGCGGCGCTAGGTCGGCGGCCGCGCGCAGCGCCGTGCTCTGGTTCGGCGAGCTGATGCGCCGGCGCCTCTACCGCGACTGCGGCTACGCCAGCATTCATGCCTACGCCGAAGCCGTGCTCGGCTTCTCCCGCAACAAGACCTTTCAGTTCATCCATCTGGCCGAGAGCTTGGAGCACCTGCCGCGGCTGCGGGAGTCCCTGACGCGCGGCGAGCTGCCCTGGACGAAGGCTCGCGAAGTGGTGAAGGTGGCTACCGAGCACACCGAGCGTCAGTGGATCGAACAGGCGCAGCAACTGAACAGCCGCACGCTCGAGGCGCGCGTCAAAGAGGCGCGCGTGAGCACGCGGGCACTCTTGGCGGAAGCCAGCGGACAGGGGAGCCTGCTCGGGAGCCCGTTGCCGGCGGCCGCTGGCGCGGAGCTCGGCAGTCGCGCGCAGACCGGAGGCGATCCAGAGCGGACAGCAAGCGCTACTCTGCCCGCTGCGCTGGTTGCGGAGGCAGAGGTGACGCTGACCTTGCGCCTCCGACCGCTCGACCTTGCGCGCTTGCAGTCGATGCTGGAGAAGATCCGCAAGGCTGGCGCCGCAACTGCCCGGCACCAGACGCGGGAGGAGCTTCTGCTCGCCGGCCTGGACGCCCTCCTTGCCAGCCTCGAAGTCTCCGAGCCCAGCGCCATGGACGAATCTGGCGGCGAGTTGCCACGTGGCAACTCCGCCCCGCCCTACCAGGTCGTGGTCTACCGCTGCGAGGAGTGCGGCGCGGCGCGCCTGCCGGACGGGCGCCCCCCGGCGCCGGCGGTGGCCGCGCAGGCAGCCTGCCACCGCCTGCTGCACGAACGCGGCGTAGGGCTTGCCGTCGCACTGCCGGCAGCGGCATTGCCGAACGCCGGCTAGTTGCCTGTGAGCGGCGAGACACGCTGGTGAACTTGAGACCACAGGCTGTGATTTCAAGTTCGCGGCTCTCGCCTTACTCCCCCGCCGGCGTCAGCCGCCCCGGCATGAAGCGCCCGCAGCCCGGCGCGCCGTAGAGCTGCCCGCCGTCGACCAGCCGCTGCCCGCGCAGGTAGACCGCGCGGATCTCGCCGCGCACTTCCATGCCCTCGTAGGGGCTCCAGTCGGCGGCGCCGTGCAGGTCCACGTTGCGGATGAAGCGGATCGGGTTGGGATCGAAGATGAAGAAGTCGGCGTCGGCGCCCTCGCGCAGCGCACCCTTCGTCGGCGCGAGGCCGAAGAGCCGCGCCGGGTTCTCCGCCAGCACGCGCGCGAGCAGGATCAGCGAAGCGTTCGAGCGCGGCGTCAGGCCGCCGTCGCCCAGCGGCACGAGGTGGCCGAACATCAGCGAGAAGAGCGTCTCGACGCCCGGTAGGCCGCCCGGCGTGCGGCTGAAGTCGCCGGGCGCGACGTCCTTCTGCGCCAGCCGGAAGGGGCAGTGGTCCGTCGAGACCACCTCGATCTCGCCGCCCGTCACCGCGGCGGTCAGCGCCTGACGGTCGGCCGTGCGGCGCAGCGGCGGACTCGCGATGTAGCGATGACCCCCCTCGCCCTCGTAGCGCCGGCGGTCCAGGATCAGGTACTGCGGGCAGGTCTCGGCGTGGATGCGCCAGCCCTCGGCCCGCGCGCGGCGGATCACCTCCAGCCCGCGCAGCGAGCTGAGGTGCACCACGTAGAGCGGGCAGCCGGCCAGGCGCGCGAGCGTCGCCACGCGCTGGATCGCCTCCGCCTCGACGAGGTCGGGCCGGCACTTCTCGTGCATGGGCGCTGCGGTCTCGCCGCGCGCCCGCGCCCGCTCGACGAGGAAGTCGATGGCGTCGCCGTTCTCGGCGTGCACCATCAAGAGGCCGCCCGCCTCGCCGACGGCCTCGGCGACGCGCACGATCGCCGGGTCCGCGAGCTGCATGCCGCGCGCGCCGTAGGCCGTGAAGATCTTGACGCTCGACACGCCGCTCGCGAAGAGCGCCGGAATCTCCGCCAGGTTCGCCGGGCTGTAGTCGGTGAGGTTGGCGTGCAGGGCGACGTCCACCAGCGCCCGCCCCGCGATCGCCGACCGCCGCCGCTCGACGCTGGCGAGCAGGCCCTCGCCCGGCTCTTGCACGGAGAAGTCGATCACCGTCGTCACGCCGCCGAAGGCCGCCGCGCGCGTGCCGCTCTCGATGTCGTCCGCGGAGACCATGTCCAGCACCGGAATGCCCAGGTGCACGTGGGCGTCGACGATGCCGGGGAAGATGACGCGGCCCGTCGCGTCCACCTCTTGCTCGCCGGGGTCGATGCCCTGGCCGATGGCCGCGATGCGGCCGCCGCTGACGCCGACGTCGCCCACGACCACGCCGGAGGGAGTGACGACGCGGCCCGAACGAATCACCAGATCGAACATGCTCACTCCTTGCGCTCGGCAATCGATGCGGCCGCGAGCGGCAGGGCGCCGCGGCGAAAGGCCGTCAACTCGGCGGCGGCGGCGAGGGCGATCTCCTCGGGACTCTCGGCGCCGATCGCGAGGCCGATCGGGCAGTGCAGGCGCGCGCAGGCCGCCGCCGACACGCCCTCCTCGCTGAGCCTGCGCTCGAGCAGCGCCCGCTTGCGCGCGCTGCCCAGCAGCCCCAGATAGCCGGCCGGCTGCGCGATCGCCCAGCGCAGCGCGGCCAGGTCCAGATGGTGCCCGCGCGTCGCAATCGCGATCGCATCTGCCGCCGTGGGCGGCGGCCACGCGCTCAGGCTTGCCAGCGGCCCGCCCAGGCGCGCCGCGGCGAAGGGAAAGCGCTGGGCGTCGACGAACTCGGGCCGGTCGTCGTGCACGAAGACCCGCCAGCCGAGCGCGTCCGCGAAGCGGGCGAGGGCGAGGCCCACGTGCCCGCCGCCCAGAAGATACAGCACGGGTGGCCGCAGCGCCGGATCGGCGAGCAGCGCCTCGACCCGCGCGAGGGCCGCCGCGCCGGGCGCCAAGCGCTCAGCTTCGAGACCGAGTGCGCCGCCGCAAACGAGGCTGGCGTCTTCGGCGTCCTCGCCATCCAGCTCCAGCGTTTCGGCTAGGCGACCGCCCTCGG
Organism: bacterium; assembly: GCA_016873475.1. Taxonomy (NCBI): domain Bacteria; species bacterium. Next base: position 7,652 of record VGXI01000064.1, read on the forward strand.
CCAGAACGCGCAGCGCCAGCACGCGCGCCGCGCCATCGACGCAGCCGCCGCCCACGGTGCCGAGCTGCTGGCCGTCGGCAAGGAAGAGCGCGCGCGGGTAGTCCTTGCGCGGCACCGAGCCCCGCCAGGCGGTCACGCTGACCAGGGCGGCCGGCCGGCCGGCGAGCAATTCGTCGCGCAGGCGGGTGAGGAGATCCGCGGCGTCCGCGCCCATGGCGGGCCTAGCGCTTGCCCTGGGCGTCCAGGGCCTCGAGCAGCGCGGTCAGCACGCCGGCCGCAATCGTGCGGCCCTTGTCCGAGAGCGTGGCCGGGTCGATCCGCTCGCCGCGCGGGTCGACGTCCGCCAGCTTCGTGCCGGCGCCAATCGCCGCGCCGTCGGCGAGCAGGCCGCGCACGCGGCCGGCGATGCGCGTGACCACCGTCTGCGGCTCGCCCTCGCCCTCGACGACGCCGAGCAGGTCGCCGCGCTGCACGAGCTGGCCGATCTCGACGTGGGCCCAGAAGCGGCCGGCCACCGGCGCGAAGGTGACGCGATTGACGCTCTCGCCCGCGATCTCGCCCGGCACGGCCGTGTCGTGCGCGGCCTCGCCCGCGCGGATGATGCGGCCGAGGTCGTGCCCCCGCTCGGTCTCGATGACCACGTCCACGTGCTCGCCGGCCCGGATGCCCGGCCCGATCGCCACGGTGAAGGGCGCGCGGCCGCGGATCGCCTCCGTCGCCGTCTTCTGCATGCGCGCGTCGACGATGGCGAAGACGGGCAGCAGGTCGAGCATCGCGAGCCCGTGGTCGATGACGAGCGCGATCTCGCCCGCCCGCCAGGCCGCGCGCACGGCGCGCAGGCTGCGGGCCGTCACGGCCGGCGGGGGCAGGTCGCCGGGCGCGCCCTGGTGGTCCAGGCGCAGGGGCTTGCAGCACAGGCGCGCCGTGACGCCCTCGACCGTCCAGGCGCCGCTCCTCAGCGCCCGCGAGAAGGCCACCTCGCGGCGGATCGCCAGCGGCTCGGGCAGCTCGGTCATCACCACGGGAAAGCCCGCGCGCTGCAGGTGCCAGGCGATGGCGCTGGCGTGCTCGCCGGCGCCGCGGATGAGGACGGGACTGCGCCTAAACCGCATGGAACTCGGGCTCCTGGGGAAGCAGGGCGCTCAGCGCGCCGGCCTGATCGGGGCGATCGAGGTCGAGTATGACGCCCGGGTCGGCCGAGTCCAAGGGAAAAGGCTCCGGCAGCGCGGCGGCCACGCGCTCGCCCCGCGCGGCGAGCAGCGCGGGAAAGTCCTTGCGCGGGAGGTAGTAGGGATGCCCGGGCCGGCCGCCGTGAAGGGGCCGCAGAGCCCGCGCAGGCGCGGCACGGGCGGCCGCGAGGAGCGCGGCGAGGGTCTCGCGGCGAATGGCCGGCATGTCGGCCAGGGCGAGCAGCACGCCCGCGGCGTCGCGCTTGAGCGCGCCAAGCCCCGCGCGCCAGCTCGCCGAGAGCCCGGCCGCGGGATCCGGGTTGAGGGCCACCTGCCAGCCGCGCGCGCGCGCCTCGGCGGCCAGCGCTTCGTCATCCGGACCGAGCACGAGGATGCGCTGGAGCAGCGGCAGGCCGGCATAGGCGCCCAGCGCCCAGTGGAGCAGCGGCGCGCCCTTGAGCAAGAAGCGCCGCTTGTCGGCGCCGAAGCGCTCGCCGCGGCCGGCGGCTGCGAGGATCACCGCCACCGGCAGCTCGCCCCCGGGGGTGAGCGAGAACTCGCCGCGCTGCGCGCTGCCCGTCAGGATCGCGCCCGGCCAGACGGCGCCGAGCGCGGCGGCCAGCGCGGCCGCCTCGGCGGGCCAGGCCTCGGCCTGGTTGATCAGGATGCGCACGGGCACGGCGCCCGTCTTGCCGAGGTAGCCCTCCGGCGCGAGCAACGCGCGCGCGACGCGGCGCGGTGTCGGCCGCTCGCCCGCGCGCAGCTCCCAGGCGGCCGGTGCGCGCTCCAGGCGATGCACGGTCGCCTCGCTCGCGGGCGCGGCGAGCGCGGCCGCGCCCACCACGAGCAACGCGAGGTCCGCTTCCTCGGGCACGGCGGGATCCTGCGGCAGGTGCACCTTGAGCGGTCGCCCGCGCGCGCCGTCGCTCTCGAGGAGGACGACATCGGCCAGCCCGCGCAGCGCGGCGGCAGCGAGCGCGGGCAGGCCCGCGAGCTTGGCCGTCTCGCCGGGCGCGGCGAGCTGGCGGCCGAGGAACACGGCGCGCGCCTCGGCGAAGGCCGCGGGCAGGGCGCGCGGATCCTCGACGAGCGGCAGGCCGGGAAAGGGATAGACCTTCGTGCTCGTGCTCACGAGCACGCGTGGGTGCGCGCGGGCCAGCTCGCGGGCGAGCTGGGCGAGCAGGCTCGTCTTGCCCCCGCTGCCGAGCACGGCGATCAGGCGCCCGCGCCAATCGGCCGGCGGCGCGCCGAGCAGGGCCGCGAGGCGCGCGCCGCTCAGCGCAGGGCCCGCACGAGCCAGATGACGAGAAAGATCGGCCAGAGCATCACCACCACCGGGTAGAGCCCCCAGGCGTTCTGGATGCTCGGCTCGCCGCTGGCCGGGCGCTCGGCGCCCGCGGTGAGCTGCTGCAGGAAGAGAACGCCCACGATCGCGCCGAGGACGAAGTAGCCCAGCACCAGGAGCCAGATGGTGCGGGGACGGAGCCGGGGGTTGTGCTTGCGCTTGGTCATCGCCCGGAGGCCTCCCCGCGCCCGGCAGCGGTCGCGGGCCGGGCGCCCCGTCCATTCTAGCGCAGGGCGGGGCGCCGGAGCGCGGGAATTCTGGCGCGACTAGTCGCCCTGGACGCCGCCCCAGCCGGAACCGACATCCGAGCGCTCGTACTCCGTGTGCTTGAAGCGCACCTTGCCCAGGCCCGTGCCGCCGCTGACCAGGCCGAAGCGGCAGTCGAGGAAGTCGATGCCGCCCATGCCGGTGCCGACCTCCAGCTCCTCCACCTCGGCGTCGCGCACCTGGATGTCGCCCATGCCGGTCTTGAGGGCGGCCAGCTCGATGGCCGCGAGCGGCCCGACGCGGATGTCGCCCTTGCCGGTGGAAACCTCGATCTCGTGGATGCCGCCCACGTCCTCGAGCGTGACCTCGCCGAGACCCGTCTCGGCGATGATCCGGCGGCCGCCCTTCATGCCGATGATGTCGATGTCGCCATAGCCCGTCGTCAGCTCCAGCGCGCAGCCGGCGGGCAGCTCGAGCCAGGCGTCGCCGATCGCGCCGGGATTGTCCGAGGCGCTCGCGAGGCGCAGGCGGCCGTCCTCGAGCTTGACGGTGATGTCGTTCGGCTCGGCCTCGGGGATCTTCAGGCGCAGCCGGGCGCGGTCGCCACTGACGCCCCGCACCTCGATGTCGCCGAGGCCGACCTCCAGCTCGAACTCGCCGCCGGGCGCGCCCTCCAGCTCCACGAGGCGGCTGTGCTCCAGGCGCACGCCGTCCACGCGCATGTGGTCCTCGCCCCAGTCTTTCATCTTCGAGCCCGCCGTCGCGCCCAGGATCAGGGCGGCGAGCGCGAGCAGGATCAGGCCGTGCCAGCGTCGCATGGTCACTCCTCGGGTAGGGTGGGATGGAACGCGGGGCCTACGGCTCTCGCCCGGCCGTGTTTCGAGGGGCTCCGGCGGCCCTAGCGCGCCAGCACCGCCCGGCCGCTCCAGCTCGCGCCGCCCTGTTCGAGCCGGAAGAAGTAGACCCCCGCCGGCAGGGGGCGGCCCGCCGCGTCGCGGCCGTCCCAGATGGCACTCTGCGCGCCGGCCGGCGCCTCGCCGTCGAGCAGGGTGCGCAGGTGGCGGCCGTTGCAGTCGAAGACGGCGAGGCGTGCCCGGCCCGCCGCCGGCAGCGCGAAGCCCAGGCGCGTTGCGCCCTGGAAGGGATTCGGACTCGCGCTGACAAGCGCCTCCGCGAGGGCTGCGGGCTCCACCGCCGTCGGGTCCTCCCCGCGGTAGGCGCGCAGGTTCGTCCCCACGCCGCAGAGCACCAGCGTGCCGCCCTGCCCGATCGAGGGCCCGCCGATGTTGATGTTCGGCACCGCGACGTCCCAGTGCAGTGTCGCGAGGTCGGCGCTGTAGACGTAGACGTGCCCCGTCGCGAAGCCGCTGTTGGAGAAGAACAGCCGGCCCGCGCCGTCGATGGCCATGTGCGCGTTGCTGAGCGCGCTGGGCAGCGGGATGTCGTCGAGCACGGCGCCCGTCGCCCCGTCCAGGCGCGCGAGCCGGTTGCCCGTGATCACCGCGTAGACCGAGCCGTCGGCGCCCACGGCGTGCTCGGCGAAGGCGCCGCCGAAGCCGCGCACCTGCCACTTGAGCGCGAAACCGCTGCCCGTGTCGGTCCAGGAGTAGTAGTAGTCGTTGGTCGGGCTCGCCTCGGCGCGGTTGATGAGCACGCTGCCGTCGGGCGCCACCCAGGGCGTCACCTGGCAGAGGAAGCCGGGCATCGTCGGGCTCTGGTAGAGGAAGGCGCCGGTCGCGACGGAGAACTTCTTGAGCGCGTGGCCGCCGCCCACGACATCGAGCACGTAGAGGCCGTCGCCGTAGCGCGCGCCGCCGCAGGAGCCCGAGACCGAGCCCACGCGCGGCGAGTGCCAGACCGTGTGGCCGTCCACCGCGTCGAAGCGCCAGATGTCCTGGAAGCTCGCTACCAGCGGGTCGCCGTTGTCGGCGAAAACGACGCCATCGTAGGGCCCGGCGTCCTGCAGCTCGTCGCTCACCCAGAGCGTGTGGCCGTCGCTGGCGTCGAGCGCGTAGAAGAGGGCCGACACGCTGGCGCCGTTGCCCGAGCGCGAGCAGTAGACCCGCCCATCGCGCACGCCGGCGATCCAGGGCGTCCAGTCCCCGGCCACGTAGGGCAGCACCACGGCCCAGAGCTCGGCGCCGGTCGTCAGGTCCATGGCGACGACGTAGGCGTCGTTCGGCTGCTCGTAGGGCCAGCGCGCCTGGCGCACCATGAAGACGCGGTTGCCCTCGGTCACCGGATGCCAGGCGATGAGCGAGCTGCGGCCGCCGGACCAGAGGAGATCCGCCGTGGCCGGGCCCAGCTCGCTGGTCAGCCCGTTGCGCGCGGCATTGCCGCCCTGGTTGCTCCAGTCGGTGGCGAGCGCGGGGGCGAGCGCGGGCGGCGCGGCGCCCAGGAGCAGCGCGGCGCAGAGGCAGGCGAGGCGGCGGGCGGCAGGGCGCGCGGGCATGAGCACTCCTTCCGGGCGGGTCGGAAAGAGCATACACCCCCGCCGCGGGCCGTGTCAGCGGCGGGGGCGGAGGCGGCCGCGAGGGGATCTAGCGCCGCAGGTCGCGCACACGGGTGTTCGTCATCATCTCGTGGAAGGTCTCGCGCATGCGATTCCAGTAGGGGTGCAGCGAACAGGGATGCGCCTCGTCGCAACTGGCCAGTCCGAGCAGACAGCCCCCGCCCTCCAGGCGAATCGCTCCCTCGACGATCCGCAGAACGTCCTGGATCGGGCGTTCGAGCGCCTCCGGCCGCAGGCGGAAGCCGCCGCCCCAGCCCTTCTGCGAGTCCACGAACCCACCCTTGCGGAGCTGGTTCAGGATCTTCGACAGGTAGTTCGCGGGGATCGCGAGCTCACGCGCGATCTGCTCGCCGGGCACCCATTCGCCTTCCTTGCCGGCGAGATGCGCGAGGATGTCCAGGGCATAGCGCATGGTCCGGCTGAGGGGCCGCCAGACGAGCTCGTTGTTCCCCGCCACGATCGACCTACCCCTCGGGCTTTCGCCACTCGCGCAGGCCCTGCCAGGCCGTCAGCAGCACGAGCCCCCCCGCGAAGGTGCCGGCCAGCGCGGTCCCCAGGAGCGGATAGGACTGGGTCGTGAAGTTGGCGATCTGCTTGGTGCCGAGAATGACCGGCATGAAGGGCGGCAGCTTCAGGGCCGCCGTCGGCGCCAGGTTGTGTCCGTATTGATAGAGCATGAGCACGTAGCGGGCGAAGAAGAAGAGCGTGACGTAGGCGGTGAGCACGCTGAGGTCGATGAGGTCGCGCAGATTGCCGAGCGCCGCGACCCGCAGCGTGAGCAGCGCCAGAATGCCGAAAGCGAAGGGGATCCAGCCCAGTTCGGGAATCCGCGCGCGCTCGAGCTTCTCCATGCCGATGTAGTGATTGAGGGCGTTGAACTCGTTCACGTCGCGCCCCTCGTTGCCGCCGTCCAGCTTGTAGCCGTAGATGTCGATGTAGATGCCCTTCGGGTACTGGGGCGCTTCCATGCGAATCCGCCAGAGCGGAAAGAGGAAGCTCAGTCCGAGCGGCACGATGAGCAGCAGGAGGATCCAGCGCACTCGCGTGCGCAGGGGTCGACCGACGATCGTGACCAACTGGTTGTAAGTCCTCTTCATGGAGCCTCCCCAGCGCGGCCGGCGGCGGCCGGCCCGCATCGTTCTAGACCAGATCCTCCCGGACGAAGCGTTCCCTGGCGACGATCCAGGCAGCCAGTCCGACCAGGACGGGCCAGCCCACGCCTGCGACCAGCAGCCACCCCGCGCCCAGGCGATTCGCCAGATAGAAGCCGACGGGCCCGAGAGTCGACAGCGAGGGCTCCGCCGCGGACAGCAGCGCCAGGCGCGCGGCTTCGACGGGATTCAGCGCCGCAAGGACGAAAACGGTCGGCGCGTTCAACCGCCACTGGAGCATGAGTCCGATGAGCGCGAAGTCGAGCAGGACGACGCCCGTCACCCAAAGCGCCAGGAGCAGCATCACGGCCTTCGCCTGATTGCGCACCAGGACCGAGACCGCCAGGCCCAGCCCGGTGTAGGCCCAGAGCAGCCCCGCGCAGGCGGCGAGGCTCCTGACCAGGAAGGACCAAGGGACGGCGCTGCCGAACAGGGCGCGCCCGAGCAGCGCGACGAGGACCATCAGCGCGACCAGCGGCAGCAGGAGCAACGCATAGCGCACGCCGGTGATGCCGGCGAAGTACTCGCTGCGCGAAAGCGGGTGGCTGAAGAGCAGCTCGAGCGTGCCGTCATCCTGGGCCCGATTGACGACCTGGCCCGTGGCCGTGAGCGCGAGCAAGGGCAGCAGCAGCACGAGGGCATGGGTGAGCGAGAGCAGCACGCGGCCCATGCCGGTGAAGCCGAGCACGGTGGACTCGCGCAGACCGATCAGGACGAAGAGCGCGGCCATCACCGCGTAGAGGCCGCCGCAGAAGTAGAGCCAGCGCGAGCGCGTGACCTCGGCGAGGTCCAGGCGGGCGAGGGCAACGGTGCGCTGCCAATCAATCGCCATGAAGGCCTCCTGCGGTGGGCTGCGGAGCAGCGCCCTGATCGTGGGCGTCGGTCCTGCGCGCCAGCGCCTGCGCTCGCGCCGCCTCGACCGTGATCGCCCCGGCCTCCTCGCGATCGACCGCGCCCAGGTTGCAGTCCATCGGCGATGGA